>JASHPP010000618.1 GCA_030038035.1 Trebonia sp. | reverse complement strand
ACCCGCCCGCGACCGCCAGGCACGCCGCCCCGGCCGCGCCCGCCAGATAGGGCAGCCCCCGCGCCCGCCCGGGCCGTGACGGCAGCAGCGCGCCGGCCCCCGCCACCCCGAGCAGGATCAGCCCGGCCGCGAACAGCGCGCTCATCGGATCAGCTTTCCCATCGCGATCAGCAAGGCTTTCAATATTCCGAACGGCGGTGGCGGGCTGCCCGGGACCCAAATGTCGACGGGCACGATGGCCGACACCCCGGTGAGCCGGTCCCCGAGCAGGCCGCCGCTGACCGCGTCGGCGCCGACGGCGATCACCACCCTCGGGTCGGGCATTCCCTCGTACGTGGCGCGCAGCGGCCCGGCCATGCCGGGCGCCCCGGCGCCGGTGACGAGCAGCACGTCGGCGTGCCGCGGGCTGGCGGTGAAGAAGACGCCGAGCCGGTGCACGTCGTAGACGGGGCCGAGCAGCGCCTGGATCTCCCACTCCTCGGCGCCGTCCGAGCCCGCGTCCACGTGCCGGATGTGCACGCTGCGGCGCAGGGCGGCGGTGCGCGCCGCGAGCGCGGCGCGCACCGCCGCGACCGCCGCGTCGGTCTCCGGCGCAGGGGGGACGACAAGCGCCTGCCTGGTGACCGTCGCCGCGCGCGGCCCTGTCGCGCCAGCCGACCAGGCGAACACGTCGGGCCGCGCCGCCACGCACCGCCCGCACAGGATGCATCGCCCCTGGTCGACGGCGACCCGCCCGGAGACCTCGATCGCTCCTGTCGGGCACATCGCGGCGGCGTCGGCCGCCGCGATGTGCGCCGCCGCCGCGTCGCCGCGCACCACGGCCGGCCCCCGCCAGGCGTGCGCGTATTCGTCGCCGCGGCGTGGCCAGCGGGTCGTCACCACCCCGTCGCGCAGCCCGTGCAGCGCCCAGATGCTCACTGTTCCGCCTCCCAGGCAATCACATGGCCGCGCCCGCGACCGACAGGCCGAAGCTGGCCTCGATGAACGGGAAGTCGGTGAGGATGTCACCGGCGAAGACCTGGTGCATGAGCACGAGGTCGTGGAACGAGGCCGACCGCGGCTGGCAGCGGGCGATCCGGCCGTCCTCGATCGTCAGGTCGTAGAGCACCTCGCCCTGGGGGGCCTCGGCCCAGCCGGTCGCCCGGCCGTCGACCGCGGGGCAGGGGACGTGCGGAGACGGCCCGGATCGTTCGGGGAAATCGGAAAGGGCCTGCCAGATCAGGCGGAAAGCCTGGTCCACCTCCTCCCACCGGACACGGAGCCTGGCGAGGGCGTCCCCGGCCACGTGCTGGCCGGCGGGCGGGACGGCCAGCAGCGGGTAGGCGTCGTAGGGGCGGGCGAGGCGGTCGTCGTCGGCGTACCCGGACGCCTTGCCGATCGGCCCGAGCGCGCCGTGCTCGCGGGCCCGGCCGGCGTCGAGCGGGCCGGTGCCGCGGATCCGGTCGAGGAACGAGGAAGTGGCCATGACCGCGTCGGCGTCGGTCTTGACCTGCTTTTCCAGGCGGGCCAGGTCGGGCAGGACCGGGCTCGGATCCGGCCATGCCGACACGCCGCCTGGCACCACGACGCCGCGCCCGAAGCGGCTGCCGCACAGCGCGCTGACCAGGCGCAGCACCCGCTCCTTGTGCAGCGCGAACCGGGTGGTGGCCACGGCGAGGCCGGCCGCGTCGGCCAGCCGCATGGCGACGTCCAGGTGGTTGGCGATCCGTTCGAGCTCGGCGTGCGCGACGCGGACGAGGCCTGCCTCCCGCGGCACCTGGCAGCCCGCGATCGCCTCCACCGCGTGGCAGAACGCGAGGGCGTGCGCGACGGAGGCGATGCCTTCGGCCCGTTCGGCGAGCAGCACGGCGTCGGCGACGCTCATCCCCGTGAACCGGGCGGCGATGCCGCGGTGCTTGTAGAAGATCCGCATGTTCAGGTGCGGGATCGCCTCGCCGGGAGTCTCGACGAGGTATTCCATCGACTCGAGCACGCCGGACCGCACCGGGCCGTGCGGGATCGTGAACACGCCGTAGCCGGCGACGTGCCGCGGCAGCGTGTGATCGTCCGGATCCCCCGGGCCGACGAGCGGGGCGAGCCGGGAGTGCCCTTCCGGCACGATCCCGGTCTGGTCGTGGATCACCCGCTCGTACCAGAACGCGGCGGGCTGGCGGGGGGTGAGCGCCGGGTACCCGGCGGCGCCTGGCGGCAGCGTCGTCTGGAGCGTGTCGATCCCGCCGGGGACGGCGACGTGCGCGGACAGCGTGACGCCGCCGCCCGGTTCGGTGTCCGCTGCCCGGGCCGGCGCGGCGAACAGGCCGGCGAAACGGCCGCCGCCGGCGATCCTGGCGTCCACGGCGTCCCAGAGCGCCGCCACGCACGGCTGCGTGCTGGTGATCGTCATGGCGTGCCCCGCAGCTGGGCGGCGCCGCGGGCGATCAGGTCCGTGAGCTCGCCTGGGGGGTGCACGCCGAGCAGCACGAGGACCGCCAGCCCGGCGAGCACCGGGACGACCATCCAGCTGGTCGGCTCGCCTGGCGCCTTCGCCGGGGCGGACGCGGACGCAGGGGACGCCGGGGACGCCGGGGACGCCGGGGTCAGCAGCATGCCGGTCGCCGCGGTGGCCAGCCCGAAGAACGCCAGTGTCACCAGCACGACCAGGACGGCACCGGCGGCGTAGCTGCCGCTGGACAGGCCGCCCGCGACGATCTGGAACTCGCTGCGGAAGACGCCGAACGGCGGCAGCGCGGACAGCGCGAGGATCGCCAGCAGGAACAGCGGCCCGCTCCACGGCAGCAGCGCCAGGCCGCCGCGCATCGCCGACATCCGCTTGGTCCCGTACTTCACCGTGAACACCCCCGCCCCCATGAACGCGTTGCCCTTGGCGGCCGCGTGCGCCATCACGTGCAGCAGCACCCCGGCCAGCGCGACGGGGACGCCGAACGACACGCCGACCGCGAGGATGCCCATGTGTTCCACGCTGGAGTAGGCGAGCAGCCGCTTGACGTCCCGCTGGCCGAACACGTACAGCGACGCTAGCAGCAGCGAGGCGATCCCGAACGCCAGCAGGACCTCGCGCGGGAAGCCGGTGCCGAGCGCCGCGCCGGCGACCTGGTAGAACCGCAGAATCGCGTAGAAGCTGGTCGCGAGCAGCGCGCCGGACAGCAGCGCGGACACCGGGGTCGGCGCCTCTGAGTGCGCGTCGGGCAGCCACGTGTGCACGGGGAACAGGCCGACCTTCGTGCCGTAGCCGAGGACGGCGAGCAGGAAGGCGAGCTCGACCGGTGTCTTCGGCAGCCGGGACCCGGCCTGGATCAGCGGCTGGATCGCGAGGTTGTAATGCTCGCCGAGGACCTGGGACCCGGCGTAGTAGGCGAAGACCGTGGCAAGCAGCCCCAGGCCCAGGCCGGCGGAGGCGATCAGGACGTACTTCCAGGCCGCCTCGGCGGCGCCGTCGGTGTCCTCGATCGCGACGAGCAGCGCGGAGATGACCGTGGTCACCTCGACCGCGATCCACAGCAGGGCCAGGCTGCCCATCAGCGGGGCGGCCAGCATCGCCCAGGCGAACGCGTTGAACCCGACCCAGAAGCGGCGTGCGTACGCGTCGTCGTGATGCGATTTCAGGTAACCGACCGCGTAGGTGGCCACCGCCGCGTACAGGAAGCTGGTCGCGAGCAGGAAGACCGCGCTCACCGCGTCGACCCGCAGGTAGCCGGACAAGCCGGACAGGTCCCCGTGCGAGGCGTCAGGCACCAGCGCGAGGACAAGGCCGAAGCTGGCGATCCCCGAGACGACCGCGACGGCGGCCGCCGCGCGGGCAGGCAGCGCCAGGCAGGCGAGCGCGGCGGCCAGCGGCACGATCAAGATGGCGAGCAGGACTGCGATCATCGGCTGGCCCCGCTCATCCGCGCAGCCGGGTCAGGTCGGCGGTGGACAGCGAGTCCGTCCTGGCATGGTGCGCCCGCGTCAGCATGCCGAACACCACGACGGCCACCAGCAGGTCGAACAGGAACGCGGTCTCCAGGATCAGCGGCAGCCCGGCCGCCACCACGAGCGCGGCCAGCGAGATCGCGTTCTCAAGCGAGAAGAACCCGATCGCCTGGGAGGCGACGTCCTTGCGGATGATCATCAGGCCGAACGCGACGAACACCATCGCCGCGGCGATGGCCAGCGCGAGGGCCGGCGCGCCCGGGCCGCCCATGTGGAACGAGCCGACCGCGAAGAACCCGAACGCCGCCAGGCCGATCGCCGCGAGCACCGCGATCGCGGGGCTGAGCGTGTGGCTGCCCGCGACCCCGGGCGGCTCCTCGCGGACGTCGACGCTTCCCGGCAGCAGCCGGCGCAGCACCAGCGGGACCGCGACGACCTTGAGCGCGGCGGACAGCCCGGCAAGCGCGTACAGGTCGGGCAGGCCCCGGTCGGCGGCGATGACGACCGCCAGGACGGATATCAGCGCGGACTGCACGGCGTACAGGCGGACCTGGTCCCTGACCAGCGCCTGGCGCAGCATGCCGAACTCAAGCAGCAGCATCAGCGCCGCGATCACGTTCGCCGCGCCCGCGTAGATGCCTGGCGCAGAGTTCATCAGCCGCCTCCCAGGTACAGCGTGAACACGCCGAGCACGGCGAGCAGGAAGGCGGCCGACGCGTATTCGGTGATCTTGAACAGGCGCAGCTTGGCGAATGAGTTGTCGATCACCGCGACGACGACGCCCACCGCGCCCGCCTTCGCGAGCAGCGCCGCGATCGCCAGCAGCACCGACCCGAGCCGCTGCGTGGACGCCAGGCCCCACGGCACGAGGAACACGTCGGACAAGATCGTGAACAGGATCATCTGCTTGAGCATCGAGCCCCACTTCAGCAGCGCGAAGTACGGCCCGGAGTGCTCGAAGGACCTGGCCTCCTCGATCATGCCGAACTCGTTCGTGCCGCTATGGGTCTCGACGGGGATCCGCCCGGTCTCGTGCAGGATCACCATGAACAGCGCGGCGGACGCGAGCAGGTGCGCGGGGCGGATCACCTGGCCGGCGGAGGAGCGGACCGTGGCGGCCAGCGCGTAGGGCAGGTCGGTGCCGGTCAGCAGCGCGACAGTGAACACGACGAACAGCACGACCGGCTCGGTTATCGCCGAGAACGTCTTGGCCCGGCTCGATCCGAGCTGCGCGTAGGGACTGCCCGTCTCCAGCGCGGCGACCGCCACCACGAAGCTGGCCAGCGAGAGCAGGAAGCCGCCGCCCAGGATGTCGCCCATGTACCCCAGCGGCAGGCCGTAGGTGGTGAGCACCGGGATCAGCAGCGGGATCGTCAGGTAGGCGGCGACCGCGATGAGCGGCGCCGCGAGGAAGAACGCGCTCGCCCCGGCAGGGGCCAGCGCCTCCTTGCGGCACAGCTTGGCCAGGTCGTAGTACGGCTGCAGTACCCGGGGGCCTCGGCGGCCCTGCAGCCGCGCCTCGACCTTGGCGATCACGCCCGTCACCGCGGGCGCGCCAAGCGCGACCGTAAGAACCTGCAACAGCTGGATGACCGGGATAGGCAGGGCCGCGCTCACACCGCGGCCCTGGGTTCATTGCCGGGAGGTTCCGGTTCCTGGGGCTCTGCCACCTCTTGTCCTCCTACCCACGTGACTGTACACAGGGATAGAAGCCATTAGGCCGGCAGGCCGGCCTAATGGCCGGACGCCGGACGGTTGCGGCGAGCCTCATCGCCAAACCCCTATTGTCACTCAGGTAGCAGCGGGGTCGCAACGACGGACGGCCCAAACAACAATGTCGCCATTTGTACTGCGCGAACACGTGAACAGCTAGAGAATCGCTCCGACCTGCATCATCATCATCGGTCTCCCTGAAACGGGGGAATACGGAGGCATGGCATGGGTGCTCCCTACGACCCTTACAACTCAGGCCAGCAACAGCCCGGCGGCTACGGGCAAAACCCGCAGTACCCGCCGGGACAGCAGTACCCGCCGGGACAGCAGTACCCGCCGGGGCAGTACCCGCCGGGGCAGTACCCGCAGTACCCGCAGTACCAGCAGGCACAGTACCCGCAGCAAGGCGGTTACGCCCCCGGTCCCTACCCGCAGCAGGGCGGCTACCCGCCCGGCTACCAGCGCGGCTACCTGCAGGGCGGCCCGGTCGGCTTTCAGCAGGCGGTGACCGAGGCCTTCCGCAACGCGTTCAACTACTACGGCCGCGCATCGCGCTCGGCGTACTGGTGGTTCGCCCTGTTCGAGGTGATCGCGTTCGTGGTGCTGATCCTCCTCGGCGCCTTCCTCAAGGCATTCGGGCTCGTCCTCGACATACTCGGGTATATCGCCCTGTTCATCACGGTCCTCCCGCTGACCGTGCGGCGGCTGCACGACCAGGACAAGTCCGGCTTCTGGGTCTTCATCGGGCTCGTCCCGTTCGTCGGCGGCATCGTCCTGCTCATCTTCACCCTGCTGGAGGGAACTCCTGGCCCCAACCAGTACGACATCGCCAACCGCTAG
>JASHPP010000617.1 GCA_030038035.1 Trebonia sp. | reverse complement strand
CAGAAAACGCTGGTCCAACAAGTGGAAGGCCGCGCTGAACGCCTTCGACATCACCTTCGACGGCCGACTCAGCGCCGCACGCAAGTAAGTCAAGAAAACAGAGTTACACCGTTAAGTTGACAGTCCCATCCATGCAGCCGACATTAACCAGCCGGCACACCTACCGTCATTCGCTTGCAGCTTCCATCACCATGGGTGCGGCCTTGTATCTGGTGCCGATTTTGACTTTCGGGGGTCTTGACTTTCGGGTTTTGCGGCGGAGTGGAGTCGGAGGGGTTCCCGACCTCGCCCTCGGGTCCCCTCGGGGTGGGGGTGAGGTCGGGAACCATGGAGACAGAGCGTAGCCGCGCGTTCCCGCTGCTAACGGGAACGCGCTAGGGGGCGTCGGAGGTGACAGCGCCCATACGCGCCGATACAGCGCTGTACCAGTGATGTACGGCCGCTATCCACGCGGTGCAAGGCGCGTCTCTCAAGGAGCTGGTGCGGACGCCTCGGTCAGGAGGAGATTGTCTGGGAGCCAGATCAGCGCGGTGAGACCGCCGGACTGCGTGTGCTCCAGCCGGACGCGGATGCCGTGCCTGGCTGCCAGGCGGCCGACCACGAACAGACCCATGCGGCGGGACACGAGGATTTCGTCCGCGGGCTGGTTGTCAAGCCGCCAGTTCGCGTGCGCCATCTCCTGCTCGGACATGCCCACGCCGTTGTCGGTGATGTCGAACAGCACGCCGCCGCTCGCCAGGCGCCGACCGGTCAGGTGCACCTGCGTGTCCTCGGGCGAGAACGTGGTCCCGTTCTCGACGATCTCGGCGACGAGGTGCACCACGTCGCTCACAGCCCAGCCAGCGACCTGGATGCCGGGCTGAATGTTGAGCACGACCTGGTCGTAATGCTCGATCTCGGAGACCGCTGCGCGGGCCACGTCGGCGAGGGGGACCGGCTGAGACCAGCGCCTTGACGCGCCCTCGTATCCGGCGAGAAGCAAGAGGTTCTCAGAGTGGCGCCGCATGCGGGTGGCCAGGTGGTCCAGGCGGTATAGGCTGGTGAGCCGTTCGGTGTCCTGCTCGTTCTGCTCCAGGGAGTCGACTAGGGACAACTGCTGCTCTAGCAGCGCCTGGGTACGTCTGGCAAGGTTCACCATTATCGCATTCTGATTCGCCAGCAGTAGATCCGTCTCGATCAGCGCGTCCTCGGCATATGCCAGGGATGGTGCTGCGTTGTGTGCAAAGAGGAAGTCTCCAGCAGAGTCGATGCTGCGGTCTTCAGGCACGGGGCGGTCGTCGCGGGCCAGCGTTTCGCGCAGCCGGTCGAAGATGACGCGCAGCCGAAGCGCGGGTGCCTCCTCAGGGATGCCGGACTCGATCAGGTCGGCAAGATACCTGGTGAAATACGTCTGGGCGCTCCTCTTAGGCCCGTCCTCAAACCACGCGGTCGCATAAGAACTGCACGCCGCCATCGTGTATGCGCCCGTTCCGGCGGTCCGGTCGAGCAGGTCCACGGCGCCGAGCGTGTTAGTCACCTTGTTGGCCAGCCCAGCGAAACAGCAGTCCAGGATTATGATCTTCGTTTTTGCCGGACTGCCGAGCATGGCCCGCCTGACCGCGTGGAATTGCAGGCTGGTGGATGCCCGTCGATGCGGCTCGGGACGAGAGCCGACGAGTCCCAGGCAGAGCTGGTCCTCAGTATCGACCTGGCCGTGTCCAACGAAGTAGAAGAGCGCAACGTCCGTTACGCCCTCGAACAGCGTGATAAGCCGGTCAGGCAGATTCCCCGGTCCCTGCTCGTTACGGATGATCGATACCCGGCCCTTTGGCCAGCCGCACAACTCGCTCGTCAAGAGGCTGGACATACGGTTGAGGCTATTGGCTGCCGGCTGCACCGTCCGCAGGTGCATGTAGTCAGAGGTGCCGATAAGGACTGCCCTTGAGTTCTTGTAGTCACGCAGGGGTTTCTTATCGCTCATTAAGCGCGCGTTCGAGTATGGGCATTACGCTTTCGACATTACTGGCGGTAATGGAGAACATCTCCCCATTGACCGTAGCGTTGACGGTGATACTGCTCCGACGCGCTTTCAGGAACTCGGGTATGACACGGATCGCGGCAACCAGTCCACCACTGCCTGCCACCGCTACCAGCACGTCAAGCGCGCCTAGTTCTCCGGGACCCGGTATCCCCGCAACCCGGCGAACGGACACCCCCGGCACGGAACTCAACCACTCATGGAGCGCGGCGATCTGCCCATAATCGGACACTGATAGTTCGATATGATCAAAGTCTCCAGCTCCCATGGGCCGAAGTATAGCGCCGGAATCCTACATCGCCCGGCGTGTCGTACACGCTGGCAGTACCTTGGGTCGGTGCAGCATGTCTTCTCCGCCGTACCCGGCTTTGCGCGGGCCACCTGGTCAGAGATCCACACTTGCCTCGATGATTAGCCTACGGAGCGTCGGCTGGGAGTTTGGGAGGTTAGCGATTGCTGTCCTATAAGCAGATTCCAGCGTGATGTCGTAGGAAGATAGTCCGGTCATCGGAGCAGGAAACGATGATGTCGCGGTCACCGGCCCGGCCGACCGCCACCGCGTCAACGCCACTGTTGTGGCCGACCAGCGGGGCGCCGACCGGGTCGCCGGTAACCGCGTCCCAGATCCGCACTGTCTTGTCCTCGGAGCCGGAGACAATGATGTCGCGGTCACCGGCCCGGCCGACCGCCACCGTATAAACGGGGCCGTCGTGGCCGGCCAGCGGGGCGCCGACCGGGGTGCGGGTGACCGCGTCCCAGATCCGCACCGTGCAGTCAGCGGAGGCGGAGACGATGATGTCGCGGTTCCCGACCCGGCCGACCGCCACCGCATACACGTCGCCGTCGTGGCCGACCAGCGGGGCGCCGACCGGGTCGCCGGTGACCGCGTCCCAGATCCGCACCGTGCAGTCAGCGGAGGCGGAGACGATGATGTCGCGGTCCCCGGCCCTCCCGACCGCCACCGCAAGCACCTCCTTGTGGTGGC
The DNA here is from genome assembly GCA_030038035.1 of Trebonia sp. Next base: position 4,822 of record JASHPP010000617.1, on the reverse strand, counting down.
CGACCAGCGGGGCGCCAACCGGGGCACGGGTGACCGCGTCCCAGATCCGCACCGTCTCGTCCTCGGAGCCAGAGACGATGATGTCGCGGTTCCCGGCCCGCCCGACCGCCACCGCATACACGTCGCCGTCGTGGCCGACCAGCGGGGCGCCAACCGCGTGACCAGTGGCCGGGTCCCAGATCCGCACCGTGCAGTCAGCGGAGGCGGAGACGATGATGTCCCGGTCCCCGGCCCTCCCGACCGCCACCGCATACACCCAGTCCTCGTGGCCAGCCATCGGCGCGCCAAGCTCGCCAATGGCTGCGTCCCAGATCCGCACCGTCTCGTCGGCCGAGCCGGAGACGATGATGTCCCGGTCCCCGCCCCGCCCGACCGCCACCGCATACACCCAGTCCTCGCTGGCCAGCGGGGCGCCGACCGGGGCGCGGGTGACCGCGTCCCAGATCCGCACCGTCTCGTCGGCCGAGCCGGAAACGATGATGTCGCGGCTTCCGCCGCGGCCGACCGCCACCGCAGTAACTAGACCGTTATGGCCGACCAGCGGGACGCCGACCCGGGCGCCGCTGACCGCGTCCCAGATGTGCACCGTGGAGTCGTCGGAGCCGGAGACGATGATGTCCCGGTCCCCGGCCCGCCCGACCGCCACGGCCATCACTAGGCCGTCGTGGCCGACCAGCGGGACGCCGAGCGGAGCGCCGCTGACCGCGTCCCAGATCCGCACCGTCTCGTCGGCCGAGCCGGAGACGATGATGTCACGGTCCCCGGCCCGCCCGACCGCCACCGAAGTCACTGAGCGGCGGTGGCCGACCAGTGGGGCGCCGACCGGAGCGCCGCTGACCGCGTCCCAGATCCGCACCGTGGAGTCGTCGGAGCCGGAGACGATGATGTCGCGGTCCCCGGCCCGTCCGACCGCCACCGCATACACGGGGCCGTCGTGGCCGGCCAGTGGGGCGCCGACCGGAGCGCCGCTGACCGCGTCCCAGATCCGCACCGTGGAGTCGGCGGAGCCGGAGACGATGATGTCGCGGTCCCCGGCCCGCCCGACCGCCACCGAAGTCACTGTGCTGTTGTGATCGGCCAGCCTCCAGTGTCCATGGCCAGCCCACGCGGCCCAGCGAACCGGCCAGTCTCGGCAACCGTCTGCGCATGCTGCGGTGAGGATGGAGGAGCCTACCCGAGCCGCGTTGCATGCCAGACGCTCTATGCGGGTCGCCCATGTGGCTGGTTCCCAGCCGTGCACGCTGAGTTCGAAGGCTGCCAGCGCGCGCTTGCCCTCGAGAGTACGCAACTTGGCGCGCTGGCCCAGGACGCCAACAGGATCACCAGTGAGGAGGAAGCCGGGATCGCTGACCAGGCTGTCCAGTTCACCGCAGACGGCGGCGTGTGCGGCGAGATGCTCACAGGCGTACCAATCTGCCCCCTCCCAGTCGCGTGTGCCGGGCTCGCCGGGCGGCGTCAGCACGGCGGTTATGCGGTGATGCGCCATCTGGACCTGGGCGGCGAGTACACGTGCCGTGCTTTGCAGGTCCGGGCGCGGCGGGATGCTGCCAGTGAGCAGGTCGCGCAGGCTCTGGTGACGCAGCGCGTAGCACACCATCCCGGAGGGGTCATCGTCGTGGCGACTGAGGAAAGCCCGGGCGCTCTCCTCGATGAATATACGCGCGGTCTCCTGCGACGGCACCGCGGCGAATCGGGCGAGTTGGGCCACGGTCAGCGGGGCGCGGGCGGCCCCCAGCACGCCCAGCAACGGCAGCCGGACCTGCTCCCACCGCCGCTGCGCCACCTCGTCGTCGGCGGCGCCCCGCCACCGGTCCACCTGCCCGGCGTAAAACCCGGCCAGGTCAGCGGGCAATTCTCCAACGCTGCGCGGGTTCCTGGCCCCGTCCCGGATCTCATCCAGCACATACCGCAGGTAGATCCACACCCCGCCGCACGCCCGCGCCACGGTCTCGCGGAACCAGGCCAGGTCCACACCGTTTTCAACGAGCGTCTTCACCAGGCGCGCGTCCCCGTCGGCGGAGGAGGTCACGCCTTCGATGAAGCGTTGCATGTCGCCGAGGTTGTCCAGACCCTCGACCTCGATCTGCAGCCAGTCGGCCGGATTACGCACCGCGTGCAGCGCCCGGTCGATACCCAGCCGGCTGGTCGCCACCACGAACACCCCGTCCGGCAAGCTGTCCGGCAGCCCCAGCGGCAGCCCCCGGCCCCCGGACGACTCGGGCTCGGCCTCATCCAGCCCGTCCACCACCAGCACGACCGGCTCCCGGCGCTGCCCGTCGGCCGCCTGCCGGTCCCGCTTGCGGGCTGCTGCTTCCAGCAGCCGGCTGAACCAGTCCGGCCGCGACGCCGACACCGGCAGCACGCCCCCCGGCGCCCACTCCTCCACCAGGTCACAGGCGGCGATCAGCTGCGCGGCCAGGCTCTTGCGCGCCGCCTCCGGGGACCGGCCACCCGGCAGCCGGGTGAAATGATGCAGCCACGGCCGGGTCCCCGCCAGGTGCGCGGCCAGCGTCGACTTCCCCACCCCCGCCTCAGCCTGCACGATCACATACCCCCGCGGCCGGCGCGCGATGAACGCGTCGATCTGCCCGATCAGCCATTCCCGGCCGGTAAACCGGGCCAGGTCCAGGTCCCGCGCCAGCGGCGCCGGATCAAAGCACACATCCCGCAGTCGCTCGAACCCGCCGGTGAACAAGTGCTGGGTGACAGGGGCGAAATAGTTCTGCTGCTGGTTGTAAGAGCCGCCGTATTGGACTCCCTGCGCGGGCTCCCTGCTGTTGGCCGTCATTCCCGGCGATCCGGCCCGGGCTCAGCACCGAAGTAGTTCACCTGCCGGTTGTGCTCGCCGAACTGCACACCTCGCGCGCCCCGCAGGTCAAAGCCCGCGCCCGGCTCGGCGGCGTCGCCGGTGCCCGGACCGTCACCCGAGGTCCGGCTGCGAGCGTGCCGCTCCAGCAGGTACGTGACCGTCATCCCGGCCGCCAGCAGCATCACGAACACCACCAGCGCCGCAGTCAGATGCCCCGTCAGCCGATCCCCCGCCACCCCCGCGACGGCCGCCAGCACGAAGGTCACGGCCGCCCCTGCCGGCCGCCAGCGCCCCGCATGCCGTACCCGAGCCACAACCACCACCACCCGCACCCAGGCGTCCCGAAAACAGGATAAGCCCGGCCCCACACGGTTCCCCGCGACTCTTTCCCGCCGCCGCCTGCAATGCGCGGACTCCGCGCCGAACTGGGCTTCATACTTGCGCGGCCACAAGGCGCCCGGGCGTTCGCACACCGCCAGTCTTCTGTGGGTGCGGTGCCGGCCGGCGCCGCACCCACAGACGGTCACACTCCGTAGGTCGCTTCGATCATCAGCCGTCGTGCCGCAGTTGGGGAGCTACCCATTGGGGTATTGGCACGTCCCCCTCTATTGGTGGTGGGGTCCCCACCACCAATAGAGGGGCGGGCCCACCGGCAGGACGGCCGCGTCCCCACTAGCGGCAGATTTTTCCCGCGACCAGGGAACCGCTCGCAGGTCTCTCCCGTCCAAATAATCACATTGGCCACTGGGGGTGTCCGCTAGGCGAAGGGACAAGTGCCGATGGCGAGCCGCTATCTTCCGCGCTGGTCCGCGGGAAAGAAAGCCATGGCTCTTGCGGTGCCGCTCGTGATCGGTGCGGTGTCGGCCGCGGTCACGGTCTCGGGGCCCGGCCCGGCCATCGCCGCGTCGGTCTCGACTACCCAGCCAACGCCCACGGCGTCACCCACTGCACCCGTACCCGGCGGATCGCCGACCCCCACAGCCACGGCGACCCCGACGGCCACGCCGAGCCCGACAGCAACGGCGAGCCCGACAGCAACGGCCCCCGCCCCCACCCAGTCCCCGAAGCCGACGCATAAGCCCTCAGCGTCCCCCACGCCGACCGTGACACACGGCACAGCGACTACCCAGACCCCGACCCCCACGCCCACGCCCACGCCCGCGGCGACTTCGAGCCGGGCGGCGAGCAAGCCCACCCGTGCGCCGTCAGTGACCACGAGCCCGCCGAAGCCGCGGCCGCACGCGGCCGCTCCGTCGCCGCGCCGCCCGTCCGCAACTCCCGCGCCCTCGCCAGCGGCTCCGCGCACGCCGTCCGCGCCGTCCACATCGTCCGCGCCGTCCACATCGTCCGCGCCGGTCCCTGTCCCGTCGGCGACCGCGGTCGGCTATGCCCTGCCGGTGCCCGTCGGCGCGGTGGCGGCGGACCCCCGGCTTACCGGCGCGGGCAGCCCTGGGCCGCGGCGCACAGAGCCCGCGGGAGCGGTGACCCTCCCGGTGGCGCCGGGGACAGCCGTCGACGCGGTCACGGCCGGAACCCTCAGGGTCATCCCCGCGGGTGACGGGACGTCGACCGTTGTCCTGTCCGGCACAGACGGCGCCACCTACACCTACCGCGACGTGACCGTGACCGTGGCGCAGCGCACCGGAGTGGCGGCGGGCACGCCGATCGGTGTCAGCGGACCCGCCGGCCTCACGTTCTCGATCTCAGTGCCCGACGTGCGCGGCGCGGTCGACGCCGGCGAGGCACTCCAGGCGTGGGCGGCCGGGCTCAGCGTGAATGTCCGCGCGCTGCCCGCCACGGTCGCCCCGGGCACTGCCGCGCCGGCCCGCACGCAGGTACTGCTCGTTACCGACGCCGGGGCGGGCAGCACCGCCACGGACCTGGCCGCGTCCGTGGCCAGCCGGCTGGTCAGCGTCCGCGCCAGCAGGGCCGGCGATACCCGCGACGGCCCGGCCCTCGCGGTGCTCGCGGCGCTGCGCGCTCGCAGCAGTCGCGGCACTCAAGGCGCCCGCG
>JASHPP010000616.1 GCA_030038035.1 Trebonia sp. | reverse complement strand
GTCTCCAACGACGAGCGCGAGCAGACCCTCAACCAGCTGCTGGCGGAGATGGACGGGTTCGACCCGTCGACGGGCATCGTGGTGCTCGCCGCCACCAACCGGCCGGAGGTTCTCGACCCCGCCCTGCTCCGGCCCGGCCGGTTCGACCGTCAGGTCACGATCCCGCTGCCGAACGTCGCCGAGCGGACCGCGATCCTGGGCGTGCACTGCAGGGACAAGACGCTGGCCCCGGACGTGGACCTGAGCGCCATCGCCAGGGGCACCCCTGGCTTCTCCGGCGCCGACCTGGCCAACCTGGCCAACGAGGCCGCCATCGTCGCGGTCCGGGCCGGACGCGACGTCCTCACGGCCGCCGACTTCGACGCGGCCAGGGACCGGATCATCCTCGGCCGCAGGGAGAGCTCCAACGTGCTGCTGCCCGAGGAGAAGCACGCGGTGGCGGTGCACGAGTCCGGGCACGCCCTGGTCGCGGCGCTGTCGGCGCACGCCGACCCGGTGGCCAAGGTGACGATCCTGCCGGCCGGGCAGGCGCTGGGAGTGACCGAGCAGCTGCCGCTGGTGGAACGGCACATGTTCGGCGAGGACTACCTGCAGGATTCGCTCGCGGTGCGGCTCGGCGGCCGGGCCGCCGAGGTGGTGGTGCTCGGCCAGGGCTCCACCGGCGCGGCCAACGACCTGACTGGTGCGACCGAGCTGGCCGTCAAGATGGTCAGGGAGTTCGGCCTGTCCGACACGCTCGGCCCGATCAGCTACCCAGAAGGCGGCTCGGTCTTCCTCAGCGGCAGCGGCCCCGGCATGTCCAGCCGCCCGTTCGCCGAGGCCACCCAGGCGGAGATCGACCGGGAGGTGACCAAGCTGCTGCGCCAGGCCGAGGCCAGGGCGATGCAGCTGATCAAGGACCACAGGAGCGAGCTGGACACGCTGGTCGGACTGCTGCTTGAGAACGAGACCGTGGACGGGTCGCAGGTGTACCGGCTGGTCGGCCAGCCCGACCGCTCGGCCAGCATGCCGCAGCTGCCGGTCGGCGTCGTCGCGCCAAGGCGAGCCGCCGCCGGCGGTGCCGCGCGGATGCCCGCCGCCGGTCCCGACCCAGGTGACGGCGCATAGCACCGGTTAGGCTGTGGCCACGGGGTCAGGAGGAGTGTGCGCTCATGCATGCCTTTTCCCAAGCCACAGACATGGACGTGCCGGACGCGCCCATCTCGTCGCCAGAGTGTCCGGGCGGACCGGCCGACCGGGGGCTGCGTGGCCGTCGCCGCGAGTGCGACGTGCTTGACCGGCTCGTGGCCAGCGCGCGAACCGGACGAGGCCAGGTACTGGTCGTGCGCGGCGAGGCGGGGGCCGGCAAGACAGCGCTGCTCGAGTACCTGCTGGAGCGAGCGGACGGGTGCCGCGCCGTCCGCGCGGCAGGTGCCGAATCGGAGACGGAACTGGCGTTCGCCGGGCTGTATCAGCTGTGCGCGCCGTTCCTGGACCGGCTGGAAGGTCTTCCCGGACCGCGGCGAGACGCGCTTGGCGTCGCGTTCGGCCTGCGCGAGGGGCCTGGGCCTGATCCCTTCCTGGCCGGGCTTGCCGTCTTGAGCCTGCTGTCGGAGGCAGCCGCAGACCGGCCCCTTGTCTGCGTGGTTGACGACGTGCAATGGCTCGATGAGGCCTCGGCGCGGACTCTCGCGTTCGTGGCCCGCCACCTGCCGGCCGGGCCGGTCGCGGCCGTGTTGGCGGCCCGCCCGTGTGACATGGAGCGCCGGCTGGCCGGGCTGGCTGGGCTGGCAGTCGGCGGGCTGGCCCACGGTGATGCCCGGGCGCTGCTGGAGTCGGCCCTGCCCGGCCGGCTGGATGAGCGGGTGTGTGACGCGATCGTGGCTGAGGCGCGGGGTAACCCCGGGGTGCTCCTGGGGCTGGCTGGCGCGCTGAGCCTTGAGGAGCTGGCGGGCGGATTCGGGCTGCCAGGCGCCGCATCGCTGGCAGGTCCGGTCGAGGAGAGCCTGCGGCAGCGCCTGGCGCCGCTGCCGCCGGCGACGCGGCGGCTGCTGCTGGTGGCCGCGGCGGAGCCGACGCTGGATCCGGTGCTGGTGTGGCAGGCGGCTGGTGTGCTCGGTGTCGGGGCCGCGGCCGCGGCGCCTGCCGCCGAGGCCGGGCTCATCGAGTCCGGCAGACAGGTGCGATTCCGTGATCCGCTGACCCGGTTCGCTGTCTACCGGGCCGCCTCGCCGCAGGAGCGGCGGACTGTGCACCGTGCCCTGGCGGTGACCACCGATCCCGGCACCGATCCTGTCCGCTGGGCCTGGCATCGCGGGCAAGCGGCACCGGGCCCCGACGAGGACATCGCGGGCGATCTGGAACGCGCGGCGCCGGCCGCGCGGGCCAGCGGCGGCCTGGCCGCCGACGCCGCGTTCCGCGAACGGGCAGCCGAGCTCACGCCCGCCGCGGGTGAACGGGCCCGGCGGGCGCTGGCCGCGGCACAGGCCAAGCACCAGGCCGGCGCGGCCGAGGGGGTCTGGCGCATGCTCGCCGTCGCCCGGACCGGGCCGCTTGACGAGGTCGGCCGCGCCAGGGCGGAGCTGCTTGGCGCCCAGCTGACCGCCGGCGCCAGTCACGGCAGGGACGGGCTGCCGCTGCTGGTCAAGGCGGCACGGCGGCTGGAGCCGCTGCATCCAGGGCTGGCGCGGCAGGCCTACAGGGACGCGTTCAGCGCGGCGCTGGCCGGCGGCGGCAGGCAGGCGGCCGGCACGCTGGTCACAACCGCCGAGGCGGCCCGCGCCTCCCGGTGCGGATCGCGGCCGCCGCGGGCCGGCGACTTGCTGCTTGACGGGCTGGCTGCGCTGGTCACCGAGGGCTATGCCGCGGCCGCGCCGCTGCTGAAGCACGCGCTCGACGCGTTTCGTGCGCACGAAGTCCCCCTGGACGAGGGCCTGGGCTGGCTGCCGCTGGCGTGCCGGGTCTGCGGCGACATCTGGGACGACAAGGGCTGGTCCGTGCTGTCGGCCCGGCTAATCCAGCTGGCCCGCGACGCTGGCGCGCTGCGGGCGCTGCCGGCCGCGCTGGCGTCCGGCGTTGCCGTGCACCTGCTGGCGGGGGAACCCGCGCAGGCCGCCCTGCTGGCGCAGCAGGCCGCGGCGGTCGCCCGGGCCACGGGGCAAGCCGGCGAGCCCGATGGCCCGCTGCTGCTTGCCGCGTGGGGGGGCCGGGACCGCGAAGCCTGCCAGCTGATCGCGGCAGCCGCCACCGAGCCGGCCGCGGGTGGCGATGGACAACGGCTGAGCACCGCGGCCTGGGCGGCCGCGGTGCTCCACAACGGCCTGTCGCACTACGACGAGGCGCTGGCCGCGGCCGAACAGGCCAGCGCATGTCCCGGCGATCTCGCGCCGGCTTCCTGGTCGCTGGCCGAGCTGGTCGAGGCGGCAGTCCGGGCCGGGCAGCCGGGCCGGGCGGCCGCCGCCGTGGAACGGCTGTCACAGGTCACCCGTGCGGCCGGGACCGACTGGGCGCTGGGAATCGAGGCACGCTGCCGGGCGCTGCTCAGCGAGGGGGAGGCGGCCGAGCACGAGTACGTGGCGGCGATGGAGCGACTGGGCCGCACGCAGGTGCGCGTGGAGCTGGCACGCGCGTGCCTGCTGTACGGCGAGTGGCTGCGCCGGGAGAACCGCCGGGCCGACGCGCGCGAGCAGCTGCGGACCGCTCACCAGATGCTGGCCGCGATGAGAGTCGAGGGGTTCGCCGAGCGCGCTCGCCTCGAGCTGCTGGCCACCGGCGAGACGGTCCGCAAGCGGACGGCGGAGACGACGGTGGAGCTGACTCCGCAGGAGGCCAGGATCGCCCTGCTCGCCGTCGACGGGCACACCAACCCGGAGATCAGCGCCCGGCTGTTTCTGTCCCCGCGCACCGTCGAGTGGCACCTGCGCAAGGTGTTCACCAAACTCGGGATCAGCTCCCGCAGGGAACTCCCCATGGCGCTGCCCAACCTCGAACGGGCAGCGCTATCGGCTTAGCCGGCCTGGACTGCTGGCCAGGGCACCGGCCGGGGAGTGACCAGGGACTCCACTGGCGCGACGGATCAGTAGAAGCGGCACGCTGCCGCCAAGACCAATCGGCCGACGGAGGTCACCATGGCCAGCACCGACATCCGCAGTGACACCTCGATGGAGACGCCGCAGTCCGCGACCGTCGACATGAAGCTCGAGGCGGTGACGTTGCCCGTCTCCGACGTGGACCGGGCCAAGCGCTTCTACCAGGGCCTCGGCTGACGGATGGATGCCGACATCGCCAGCGGCGACAACTTCCGCGTGGTCCAGCTGACGCCGCCCCACTCGCAGTGCTCGATCTCCTTCGGCAAGGGCCTGACCACCGCCGAGCCTGGCTCGGCCCAGCGGCTGCTGCCGGCCGTTTTCGACATCGACGCAGCGCGCGCGGACCTCACCAGCCGCGGCGTCGACGTCAGCGAGGTGTTCCACCTGGCCGGGGGCGGGTAGCGGGCCCGGACCCGTAGGGCCGCTCCTACCAGACGTATGCCGCGTTCAGCGATCCGGATGGCAACGGCTGGCTGCTCCAGGAGATCAAGACGCGGCTTCCCTGCCGGGAATGGGAGGACTGAGATGGACGTCGCTTCCCTGGCCGCCCTGCTCCACGAAACGGCCGAGCATCACGATCCGTACGAGAAGACCCACGCCCCGCACAACTGGTGGGACTGGTATGCCGCCTACATGGACGCGCGCCAGCGGGGGAGCGCGCCAGAGCAGGCAGCGGCGGCCGCGGACCGCTACATGGCAGAAGTCCTGCACGTCGGGGCCCGCTGAGTTCGCGGCCCTCACGGCGCAACTCCCCGGCTGCTCAAGAACCCAATTTCTGACCAGTATCTCTGCCCGCTGCAATCACAAAGGGCAGTCACCCACTAACGAGAGCGCGCAGCCCCAGTGCGGGCCGCGCCGGTGTCGGTGATAACTGTCGCTAGTGGCCAGAGGTGCCCGGCGGCGATGCAGGTTCCCGGGACGAGGTATCCACCGCCGCCAAGCGGGCGCGGAAGTTTATGTGAGGGAGATCGATATTCGCGCTCCTCATCGCGGTATGAGCGCACATTTATTCTGTACTGGTCTTGTGCGTTGCATGCCCCGGTATAGAGATTCAATAACCGCGGCATGGCAGGGATTGACATCGCCACATAGGGACTTCATTCTTGGGATGAGTTAAGGCGGACCAGATAAGGATCTTCCTAATAAGAGACTGCGTCCCGCAGGGGTGCCATTTCAGGATTGTCATGTGACGGTGGGGGAGTTGCTGGTGATGGCAGCTGGGGTTAGAGATCCGCGGGGCTTCGCCGCGCACCGGCGTGAGTGCCCGTACTGATGGCTCAGTCGTCCGGAGGGGGCGGATCCGGCTCTTCTGACGCTGATCCGCCCGGTGCGGGTGAGGAGACCGCGCACGGTTCCCCGGGCCGGTATCCGGTCACCCGGCCGTGGCCTGCTGACCCGGCAATCCCGTCGCACCCGCCGACCGAGGCGATATCTCCGCACCCGCCAACTGAGGCGGCGTGGCCGTACCCGCCGACTGAGGCCGGCGGGTACGGCTCCCGGGTTCCCACCGCCCCTGCTGGAAGCCACGGTGCGGCCATGGGAGGGACGGTGAGTGCGGCCGGTCCCGGGGGAGCCGTGCGGCAGGGTCCGGGGGTTCCCCTCTCCTCGGCTGCGGGCCGGGCCGGGCGGACGGCCGGGGAGGTCTGGCGGACCGGGCAGCCAGTGGCGCCCCCGCGGCGCCGGCGCCGGGTGCGGCGGATGGCCAGCGGCGCGCTCACCGTGATCCTACTCGCGGCCGCCGGGGTGGTGCTGTACCTGCGGTTGCACCACGCTCCGTTGCGGGTGACCGGTGTGAGCATCACGCAGCAGGTGTCGGAGGGATGCGCGGTCGACGTGACGGGGCGGATCGCCACCAACGGGTCGCCCGGGACGGTCTCTTACCAGTGGCTGTTCCGGCCGCAGTCGCAGGCGCCGCAGCCGCTGAGCCAGTCGGTGGTGGCTGGGCAGGATGCGGTGTACGTCACCGTCGCCGTGGCGGGCCAGGGCCATGGCAGCCTCGTGCAGGACGTCGCCTTGCAGGTGCTGGGCCCTGGCACGGGGACCGCGTCGGTTCGTGTGGTCGTCAGCTGCTGACAGATGCCGTCAGCTGGAGAGAGGCAGATTGTGATGGCAGAGTGGGGTGTCCCGGGATATAGCGAGGTCAGGGCGCTTGGTTCGGGCGGGTTCGGTGACGTGGTGCTGGCGCGGCACGACGAATCGGGCTCCTTGGTGGCGATCAAGTACCTGCGCCGGGTGCTGCTTGATGACGCGGAGTTCGCCGGGATGTTCCGCGCTGAGGCTAGGGTGCTGGCCTCACTCGATGACCCGAACGTGGTCCGGCTATATGAGTACGTCGAATCGCCGTCGGGTGCGGCCATCGTGATGGAGCTGATCGACGGCGTCTCGCTGCGGGAGATCTTGTCTCATGAGGGCAAGACCTCGGCGGAGGCGGCGCTGGTGGTGTTGCGGGGGTCGCTGCTCGGCCTGGCGGCGGCGCATGCGCGCGGGGTGGTGCACCGCGATTACAAGCCGGAGAACGTGCTGGTCGACGGGGCTGGTGCCAGCAAGCTGACCGATTTCGGCATCGCGGCCCGGGCGGGGGACCGGCCGCTCCCGGCCGGGACGCTGGCGTATGCGCCGCCTGAGCAGTTCGGAGGTGGTCCGGCCAGCCCGGCCGGGGATGTGTACGCGGCCACGGCCACGTTCTACGAGTGCCTGGCCGGGCGGGCGCCGTTCGCCGGCAAAACGGCTGCCGAACTGTACGACCAGCACAGGTCCGCCCCGGTGCCGATGGAGCCGATACCCGAGAAGCTGCGCCCGGTGATCGCTCGCGGCCTGGCTAAGAACCCGCTGTACCGGCCGTCCAACGCGGCCCGCCTGGCCGAGGAA
>JASHPP010000615.1 GCA_030038035.1 Trebonia sp. | reverse complement strand
AGTTGCGCGCGCGACGCGGCGATCGTCAGGATCGAGCCCCTCGCGGCGGGGCGGGAGGTCTGGGCAGCACACGGGCAGGAGGGGGCGGCAGCGGACGGCGAAGGCGTGCCGTGGCTGGTGGTGCTCGGTGATGCTGAGGTCGGCGCCGGCGTTGGCTGCGGCTGGGTAGCGGGCGGGGAGGGCTTGCTGTTCGGCACCCCGAAGGGAGCCAGCACGCTGTACGCGATGTGCTGCACCGGCGCGGGGAGCGCCTGCGCGTACGCGGCCGCGGTGACGCCCGCGAAGGCGGCGACAAGAGCGGCGGCCACGGCGCCGAGCCGCGCGGGCAGGCCCAGCCGCGCGGACAGCCCCGCCCTCCGGGGCGGGCGGCGGGCGGCACGGAACGCCGCGACCGCCGCGTCCCGTCCCTTGAGCTCGTGCGGATGCCCGTCGGCGGTGAGCGCCTTGACCAGGTGTTCGAGTCCGGGCTCGCGAGAGCCGGGCTCGTAAGGAAACCCCGTGCTCACTGCTCCACCTTCTCGATATCGCGGATGCGCGGATCCTCAGACAGCGTCCGCAACCCGCGGTGCAAGGCGACCCGGACCGCGCCGGGCGACTTGCGCAGGATACGGGCGACGGCCTCGGTGTCCAGGCCAGCGATGATCCGCAGCGCCACGACCTCGGCCTGGTCCCGGGAGAGCCCGGCCACCAGGGCCACCGCCTGCCGGGTGGAAAGCCCGGCGAGCACCTCATCCTCCACAGGGTTGAAGTGGACCGTCTGCGGCGGCGACGCCTGCCCGGTCGTCAGTATCTTGTCGCGGTACCTGGTCCGGGAGCGGGCCTCGTCGACGGCCCGGTGGCGGCCAATGGTGAACAGCCAGGCGCGAAATTCGTCTGCTCCGCCCTTCTTAAACCGGTGCAAGTCCCGCACCGCCTGCAGCCAGGTCTCGCTTGCGACGTCATCGACGTCGTCGCAGCCGAGAACCTGCAGGTAACGGAGGAGCCGCGGGTGCAGCGCCTCCCAGAGCACGAGGAAACCGGCCTCGTCACCCGACCTGGCGCGGGCAAGCGCCTTATCGAAACCGTCGGTGTCGGTCTCCATCGCGTCAGCATGCTCCCACACCCATGAGCGGGAATGTCGGCAATATGCGCATGTGCCGCCCGTACGCCGGGCTTGCCGCTGGCCGCCGGATCCGGATCCCGGATCCGGCGGCCAGCGCCGCTGTCGCTTCGGTTGCCGCTACTTCACGACGACGATGACGACGCCGCTGTGCGTGGCGGCGTACTTCGCGTCGCCCTTGAACGCCAGCGCGTAGGCCGAGGTCACCTTCGGCTTGACGACGAAGTGCACCTTGCCCGCCGGACCGGTGAGTTCGACCTGCACGGGGATCAGCGTGCCCTTGACGGTGACGCGGTAGAGCCAGACGAGCTTCTTGGCCAGCGCCACCTTGCCCGACACCAGCGTGCCGCTGATCGTGTCCCGCCCGCCCGGGTGGATGGAGGTCTTGGACTCCACGATCGACAGCGCGGTCGGCAGCCTGACGGGTGCGGTCACGGTTACCGTGAGGGTGGCGCTGCTGGCGGCGGCGTACTTCGGGCTGCCCTTGAACACCAGCTCGTAGGTCACGGTGGCCTTCGGCGCGACCACGTAGTTCACGTCACCCGCCTTGTCGGTGAGCCTGGCCTGCGCCGCGATCAGCTTGCCCGTGGAGGAAACGCGGTCGAGCCAGACGACCCTCTTGGCGACCGGCGTCGTGCCGGTCAGCAGGGTGCCGCTAATGGTGTCCCGATGGCCGAGCGCGATGGTGGAGCTGGCCGCCGAGATTGACAGCGTCGTCGGCGCCGGGGGCGGCGGGGGCGTTGTGGTGGCGCTTGCGGTGCCCGCCGCCGCCAGCACCGCGACCGCCGCGATCGCCGTGCCGGCGACTGCCCGGGTCAGGGATATGCGCATGCTCTTCCTCCAAAGTCGGGCCCGTGCCATGGACGCACGAGCTCCCGCGCTGACAGCGCTCACCCCCCCAGATCCGTTACTCACCCTTTCCACCGCGTCTGCGCTTGCCGCGTGCTTCCCGCCGGGTACCCTGGGGGACAGGGGCGCCGGCACAGCGGAACCCGCCAGGAATATGGCCGGGGCTGGCAGCGTTATGTTGGCGGTTCGCGCTCAGGTGATCGGTCTAGTAGACTCACCTGCGGCCCATCGGCTGGCTCCCATTCCGCTACGGGGAGTGCGTCACGCCCGGCCCGGCTCTCGCCGGGACAGCTGCGAGCCGGCGCGATACCAACCAAGACTACGCAGGACGAAACGCGGAGGATATGCCCAAGAAAGACGGCGCCATCGAGATCGAGGGCACGGTGGTGGAGACGTTGCCTAATGCCTTCTTCAGGGTGGAGCTGGACAACGGGCACAAAGTACTCGCCCACATCAGCGGGAAGATGCGGATGCATTACATCCGGATCCTGCCCGACGACCGGGTGGTCGTGGAACTCAGCCCGTATGACCTGACCCGCGGTCGCATCGTCTACCGGTACAAGTAAGAGCGTCCAGGAGCCTGGGCGCCTGGAGTTAGGTGGCCCGCCAGGCGGGCCAGAGGAGAGTTTGCCGTGAAGGTCAAGCCGAGCGTCAAGAAGATCTGCAGCAAGTGCCGGATCATCCGCCGCCACGGCCGCGTCATGGTCATCTGCTCGGACCCCCGGCACAAGCAGCGCCAGGGCTGAGCAAGAAAGTCCCTGACGGCGCATAGGGTGAATACGCACACAACCGAATACGTGAAGTAGTACGCGCACCGCGGGCGGCATTGCCCGCATCCCCCGGTTGGAGGCCGGGGCCCGGTCCTGGGCAGGGACGGGAGGCGGTGCGAAGGACCTCCACCACACGAAGGAGAACTGCCCGCACATGGCACGTCTGTCCGGCGTCGACCTGCCGCGTGACAAGCGGCTGGAGATCGCGCTTACCTACATCTACGGCATCGGCCGTACCCGGGCTCTGGAGACCCTCGCCGCTACGGGTGTCAGCGGCGACACGCGGGTCCACAACCTTGCCGACGAGGACCTGCTGAAGCTGCGCGACTGGATCGACGCCAACTACCAGGTCGAGGGTGACCTGCGCCGCGAGGTGCAGGCCGACATCCGCCGCAAGATCGAGATCGGCTGCTACCAGGGCATCAGGCATCGCAAGGGACTGCCGGTGCACGGCCAGCGGACGCAGACCAACGCGCGTACCCGCAAGGGCAAGAAGAAGACCGTCGCCGGCAAGAAGAAGGCCGGGAAGAAGTAACCCGTTGGGGGTTCAAGCCCCCGCCGAGGATCGGCGGGAACCTGAACCGCCCCGGGTGATCACCTCAACCAGGAGTCAGGAAGCAGATGCCGCCTCGCAAGAGCAGCCAGCAAGGCGCGCCCAAGAAGGTGCGCCGCAAGGAGCGGAAGAACGTAGCTCACGGGCACGCCCATATCCGGTCCACGTTCAACAACACGATCGTCTCGATCACGGACCCGACGGGCAACGTGATCTCGTGGGCGTCCTCAGGGCAGGTCGGGTTCAAGGGCTCGCGCAAGTCCACCCCGTACGCCGCGCAGCAGGCCGCCGAGGCCGCGGCGCGCCGCGCCATGGAGCACGGCATGCGCAAGGTCGACGTCTTCGTGAAGGGGCCGGGATCCGGCCGGGAGACCGCGATCAGGTCGCTGCAGGCGACAGGTCTCGAGGTGGGCTCCATCCAGGATGTGACCCCCGTTCCGCACAATGGCTGCCGTCCGCCCAAGCGCCGGCGGGTCTGAGGAGAGACTGATGGCTCGATACACAGGGGCGGACTGCAAGCTGTGCCGCCGCGAAAAGGTGAAGCTGTTCCTGAAGGGCAGCAAGTGCGACTCGCCGAAGTGCCCGATCGAGATCCGGCCGTACCCGCCGGGTGAGCACGGCAGGATCCGGCAGAAGGACAGCGAGTACCTGCTGCAGATCCGGGAGAAGCAGAAGGCCCGCCGGATCTACGGTGTGCTTGAGAAGCAGTTCCGTGGCTA
>JASHPP010000614.1 GCA_030038035.1 Trebonia sp. | reverse complement strand
ACAGCCCGGCCGGGCCGTGGGACACCCCCGCCCGGCGCCCGGGGGGCGCCCGTCGTTCCGCGCGCCGTGCGGGCAGCCGCGGTGCGCGCGGCAACCGCAGGCCGCTCGCCGTCATCGGCGTGATCGTGGTGGTGGCCATCGTGATCGGCGTGGTCGTCCTGGTCCGCCGCAATCCCGGCTCGGTGCCGCAGGCCGGGGCGCCGTCGCCGACCCCGAGCGCGCAGGCCCCCAAGAGCGCGCCCACCGCCAGGCCGTCGGCCGCCGTCGTCGGCTACACGCTGACGACGCCGGCCGTCGCGGGTGGCTACCCCAAGCTCACGCCGGTCCCCGCCGACGTGCAAAGCGCCGCGGCCACGCTCTCGCAGGACGTCCGCGGCCCCGCGCTGAGCGGGGGCGGCAAGATCACCGGCCAGTTCAGCGCGGCCTACCAGCTAGACGACGGCCAGGTGCTCGCCTTCACGGGATTCGAAGGGACTTTCACCCCGGCCAAGGTCCTGGCCGGCCTGGCCAGCCTCGTCACCGACCAGAGCACGGAGCCGGCGGGATCGCACGGCGGCATGCTGGCCTGCGCCACGGCGGCTGGCAGCACACCAGGGACCGTGTGCGTGTGGGTCACGACGACCACGATCGGCGTCACCGAGTTCTTCAGCCCGGACGGCCCCGAGGTGGTCACCGTGCAGTCCAAGGCGGCCTCGGACACGCTGAACGTCAGGGACAGCGTCGAGGTCGCCAAGTCCCGATCGTGAGCCCGGCGACAAACCGGCTGAGTACACGCCGGACCGCAGGAATCCGTAAACTCACTTGGTGTGACGACACGCGAGCCTGACGGGCTTCCCTCCCAGTACGCGCCGGCCGAGGTGGAGGCCCGCCGCTACGAGCACTGGGAGAAGGCCGGCTACTTCACGCCGGAAGCCCAGGAGAATCCCGGCGCCCCTGCGTTCACGATCGTGCTCCCGCCGCCGAACGTAACGGGCTCGCTGCACATCGGTCACGCGCTCGACCACACGCTGATGGACACGCTGACCCGCCGCCGCCGCATGCAGGGCTACCGCACGCTGTGGCTGCCCGGTATGGACCACGCGGGCATCGCCACCCAGAACGTCGTCGAGCGGGAGCTCGCCAAGGAGGGGCTGAGCCGCCACGACCTCGGCAGGGAAGCCTTCGTGGACCGGGTCTGGCAGTGGAAGGCCGAATACGGCGGCCGCATCCTCGGCCAGATGCGCCGCCTCGGCGACAGCGTGGACTGGTCCCGCGAGCGGTTCACCATGGACGACGGGCTGTCCCGCGCCGTCCAGACGATCTTCAAGCGGCTGTACGACGACGACCTGATCTACCGCGCGGACCGGATCATCAACTGGTGCCCGCGCTGCCTGACCGCGCTCTCCGACATCGAGGTGGACCACAGCGACGACGAGGGCGAGCTCGTCTCCATCCGCTACGGCGACGCGGCCGCGGGCATCGTGGTCGCGACCACCCGGGCCGAGACGATGCTCGGCGACACCGCGGTCGCCGTGCACCCCGACGACACGCGCTACTCCCGCCTCGTCGGCACGTACGTGGAGCTGCCGCTGACCGGCAGGCGGATCCCGGTCGTGGCCGACTCCCACGTCGACCCCGCCTTCGGCACCGGCGCGGTGAAGGTGACCCCGGCCCACGACCCGAACGACTTCGAGATCGGCCGCCGCCACGGCCTGCCGGGCCTGTCGATCATGGACGAGCGCGGCGTGATCACGGCGCCCGGCCCGTTCCAGGGCCTGGACCGGTTCGAGGCCCGCCCCGCGGTCGTCGCGGCGCTGCGCGAAGAGGGCAGGATCGTCGCCGAGGTCCGCCCGTACGTGCACGCGGTGGGCCACTGCAGCCGCTGCGGCACCACGGTCGAGCCGCGCCAGTCGCTGCAGTGGTTCGTCCGCGTCGCGCCGCTGGCCAGGGCCGCGGGCGACGCCGTGCGCGACGGCCGGACGCTGCTGTCGCCGCCGGAGATGAACGCCCGCTACTTCGGCTGGGTTGACGACATGCACGACTGGTGCATAAGCAGGCAGCTTTGGTGGGGGCACAGGATCCCTGTCTTTTACGGCCCGAACGGACAGGTCCGCTGCATCGGCCCCGACGAGACTCCCCCGGCGGGGTGGGCGCAGGACCCGGACGTGCTCGACACGTGGTTCTCCTCGGCGCTTTGGCCGTTCTCCACGCTCGGCTGGCCGGACGACACCCCCGACCTGCGGGCGTTCTACCCGACAAGCGTCCTGGTCACCGGGTACGACATCCTGTTCTTCTGGGTCGCGCGGATGATGATGTTCGGCCTGTACGCGATGCGCACGTCACCGCCGCGGGACGCCGTGCCCTTCCGCACCGTGGCGCTGCACGGCCTGGTGCGGGACCAGTTCGGCAAGAAGATGTCCAAGTCGCGCGGCAACACCGTCGACCCGCTTGACTGGATCGACCGGTTCGGCGCCGACGCGACCAGGTTCACGCTGGCCCGCGGGTCGAACCCGGGCAGCGACACCGCCATCAGCGAGGACTGGGCGGCCGGCTCACGGAACTTCTGCAACAAGCTCTGGAACGCGACCCGATTCGCCCTGCTGAACGGCGCCACGTCCGCGGCAGCCCCATCCGCCACTCCAGCCCCACTGACGGCCACCGACCGCTGGATCCTCTCCCGCCTCTCCAGCGTGATCGCCGAGGTGGACGGGCTGCTCGAGCAGTTCGAGTTCGGCAAGGCGTGCGAGGCGCTGTACCACTTCGCCTGGGACGAGTTCTGCGACTGGTACGTGGAGCTCGCCAAGGTGCCGTTGAGCTCGGGCGACGAGGCGGCCGCGGCGGCCACCCGGCGGGTGCTGGGGTTCGTGCTCGACCAGATGCTGCGGCTGCTGCACCCGGTGATGCCGTTCGTGACCGACGAGCTGTGGTGCGCGCTGACCGGCGAGGACTCGGTCATGGTGGCGGCCTGGCCGACGCAAGAGTTCACCGACCCGGCGGCCGAGGCGGAGCTCGCCTCGCTGATGCGCCTGGTCACCGAGATCCGGCGGTTCCGTTCCGACCAGGGGCTGCGCCCCGGGCAGCGGGTGCGGGCGCACCTGGCGGGCATCGCGGACACGCCGCTGGCCGGGCACGAGACGGCCATCAGGTCGCTGCTGCGGCTCGACCCGCCTGGCGAGGCGTTCGCGCCCTCGGCGGCCCTGGCCGCCGAGGGCGTCACCGTGGAACTCGACCTCGCGGGCACGGTCGACGTCGAGGCCGAGCGCAAGCGCCTGGAGAAGGACCTCGCCGCCGCGCGCAGGGAGGCCGGGCAGGCCGCGGCCAAGCTCGGCAACGCCGCGTTCACGGACAAGGCCCCGGCCGGGGTGGTGGCGAAGACCAGGGAGCGGCTGGCGCTGGCCGAACGGGACATCACCCGGCTGGAAAGCCGGCTGGCCGCGCTGTCCTGAGCCCGCAGTAGGCTGAGCACCGTGGACATGGACGAGCGGCTGCGCGAGGTGGAGCTCGAGATCGCGGCGCGGCGCCCGGAGCATCAGATCTCCCCGACGCTGGACCGGATCACGATGCTCGCCGGACTGCTCGGCGATCCGCAGCGGGCCTATCCCGTCGTGCACGTCGCGGGGACCAACGGCAAGACGTCGATGACCCGGATGATCGACACGCTGCTGCGCGAGCGGGGCCTGCGCACCGGGCGGTTCACCAGCCCGCACCTGGTGTCCATGCGGGAGCGGATCTGCGTGGACGGCGTCCCGCTGACGGCCGAGCGCTTCATCGAGCTGTATGCGGAGATCCTGCCGTACGTCCAGCTGGTCGACGACAAGCAGCCCGCGGCGCTGTCGTTCTTCGAGGTGCTCACCGGCATGATGTTCGCCGCGTTCGCGGACGCGCCTGTCGACGTCGCGGTGATCGAGGTCGGCCTGGGCGGGACCTGGGACGCGACGAACATCGCGGACGGCGCGGTCGCGGTGGTCGGCCCGATCGCGATGGACCACATGAAATACCTGGGCGACACGATCGAGGCGATCGCCACGGAGAAGGCCGGCATCATCAAGCCGGGCGCGACCGCGATCCTGGCCCAGCAGCAGGTGGCGGCCGCGGAGGTGCTGCTCGCGCGCGCCGCGTCGGTCGGCGCGACGGTGGCGCGGGAGGGCATCGAGTTCGGCGTGCTCGCCCGCGAGCTGGCGGTCGGCGGGCAGCACCTCGTGCTCAAGGGCCTGCGCGGGACGTACGCGGACGTGTTCCTGCCGCTGTTCGGCGCTTACCAGGCGGGGAACGCGGCGTGCGCGCTGGCGGCCGTCGAGGCGTTCGCCGGCGTCGCGGAGTCCGTCGGCGTCGCCGGCGGCTCGCTCACGCTCGGTCCAGGGCTGAGCTCGGCGTCCCTGGACCCGGACCTGGTCAGGGACGGGTTCGCCAAGGCCAGCTCGCCTGGCCGGCTTGAGGTGCTGCGGCGCAGCCCGACGGTGCTCGTCGACGCCTCGCACAACCCGGCCGGCATGGCCGCGACCCTGGAGGCGCTGACCGAGACGTTCGGGTTCGCCAGGGTCATCGGGGTCGTCGCGGTCAGCGAGGACAAGGACGTGGCCGGCGTGCTCGCCGAGCTCGAGCCGGTGCTCAGCGACATCGTGATCACGGCGAACTCCTCACCGCGCTCGATGCGGGCCCGCGAGCTCGCGGTCATCGCGCGCGAGGTGTTCGGCGAGGACCGCGTGCTCGTCGCCGAGCGCCTTGACGACGCGATCGAGGCGGCGGTGAGCCTGGCCGACGAGCCGTCCGCCGGCGAACTGCCCGGCCGCAACGCCGTCCTCATCACCGGCTCGGTCGTCACCGCGGGCGATGCCAGGCGGCTGCTCGCCCCGGGCAGCCCGCCCGATCCTGCGCCGCCCGGCCCGGGAACTCCTGCCAGGCACTCGTTCACGGCGGGAGACCTCTCGTGAGGCAGTTGTGCGGCACGGTGCTGATCATGGAGGCGATCATCGTGGCCCTGGCGATCGCGCCCACGATCGCGCTTGAGCATGTGCACGGCGGCACCGCGGGCGCCGTCGGCGGCGGCATCGCCGTGGTCGCGATCGTGCTCGCCGGCCTGGTCGGGCGGCCCCGCATGGGCTGGGTGCTGTACGCCGGCTCCGCGCTGCAGGTCCTGGTGATCGCCGCCGGCGTCGTCATTCCCGCGATGTACGTCCTCGGCGTGATCTTCGCGGCGTTCTGGTTCACGGGCATCTGGATGGCCAGGAAGTTCGAGAAGCGCTCCGCCGCCGCCTGACTCACTGCAGCTGCACTGGTCCCGAGGGCGATGCCCGCGGGCGGGCGGTGAACCAGGCATGGTCCGCGGTCAGCCACCGGCCGAAAGCCAGGTCTGCCGCGGCGAGATCGGCGTTCAGCCCCGCGTCGCTGATCTCGTGGCTGGTCCAGGCATGCGTCCAGGTCCGGCCGCCTGCCCGGTACTCCAGCTCGCAGACAATCCCGCGGGGCACCCTGCGGCAGGTGCGGATAACCACGGTGATCCCGCCCACCTCACTTTCCCGCGGCGCGTCAGGGAATGTATCGAACCAGGCGGGCGGATGGTACTGGAACACGGCCATGCCGTCGGCGGTCAGGTGATACCTGCAGGTCGCCAGGAACGCGCCGCGCTGCCTGGGACCAGCGTTGAGCAGCGTGCTCGCCAGCAGCACGGCGCCGAATCTCTCCTCCAGCCGCAGCGACTCGATCGGCGAGCACGTCACTGGCAGGTCGGTGACGTGCGCGAGCATGCCCGGTGAGTCGTCCACCCCGTGCACCCGGTGCCCGAGCAGGGCCAGCGGCCTCAGGGTCCGGCCGGTACCGCAGCCCAGCTCCAGAACCGATGCGCCTTCCGGTACCGCGGCGTGCACGATACTGGCCTCACCCAACGGCGGGAGCAGCGCATACAGCTCGACGGCACAGCCGTCACCGGTGATCTCACCAGGCCCGGTCCCGGCATTCCGGCGCACGCACCGTCAACGGCGATCAGCAGTCGGCCATTCCGCAGACCAGCCCGCCGGACGCCACAACGGCCTTCTGCTGCTCATGTCGAGCAACGCATCCCGTCCTGGTCCCCGGTCACCGCCATGTCCCGGCTGCGTGCTGCCAGCCAGAGCCGGGGCGGGAGCAAAGGGAAATCCCTGGGCATAGGTAACCGCCTATCAGAACTGCCCGCGTACGCGCCTGGTTCGGCGTTAGGCTCGTCACCGTCCCGCAAAGTTACCCGAAGTGAGCGGAACGTGACTGATGGTATAAGGCCTGGCCCCGCCGAAGCAGCCACATCGACTCTGCCCTGGCCGGGAAGCGGCGAAGATCCGTGGGAACCGTCCGGCACAGCCGCGCTGGCCGCCACCGCGCTGGCCGGCACCGCGCTGGCCGATACCCTGCTTGACCTGATCCCTGTGCTCGGCGTGCCCGCGGGCGACGCGGGCCGGGCGGCGCGCGGCCGGGAGGCCAGCGCGCTGCGCGACACCCAACCGCAGGGGATACCGGCGATCCTGGACATCCCGTTTCCAGGTCCAGGCACCGCCGTCGTGCCCGTTCCGCTCATCCCGCCCGCGGGCGGCGGCGCGACCGGCCGCCGCCAACGCGGACGACGCCGGCGAGCAACGCCATGGCAGCCCGCCATCGGCGGCTACGCGGCCGGGTTCGTGCTCGCCACCGTAGTTCCGCTGTGCCTGCTGCAGGTCCCGTATGCCGCGCTGCAGTTCGCGGCAGCGGCCGCGGCGTCCCCTGCCGGCCTCGTGCTGCGGGCGGCCAGCCTGGCGCTGCCGTTCGCCGTGGCGGCCGCGCCGCTTGGCGCGCTGGCAGCCGTGCGGATGCGCCCCTGGCCCGTGCTGCTCGCCGGGGTGCTCGTCATCATGGCCGGCGACGGGCTGACCGGGCTGGCAGGCGGGATCCCCGCCACGAGCGGCGCGCTCCCGGCCATGGGCGGCGCGATCACCGGCATGGGCGCCGGGCTCGCCGTTCCGGCCACGGTGGCCCTGGTGACCGAGCACACCGGGCTGCCGCGACGGCTGCTCGCGCTCTGGTGGGCGGCGGTCACGGTCGCC
>JASHPP010000613.1 GCA_030038035.1 Trebonia sp. | reverse complement strand
GGCTGTGCGAGCGCGGGCACCGCGGTACCGCCCGGCGGCGCGAGCGCCTCGCCCACGGCAAGGCAGCCGGCCCCGGCTTCGCGGCCAGCCGGAAAGGCATTCTGGTTTATGTCGGTGCAGATGACCGCGGCGAGCACCGGATGGGCGCTGGCCTACCCGACAAACCCCGCGGTTGTCTCGCCCAGCCCGGTCGTGCTGCTCGTCCGGACCACGAACGGCGCGCGGACCTGGACCGATGTGACTCCCACAGCCGCGCGCAAGGCGCTTGCCAACCCGGAGACGACCGAGGTCCTTTACACCCTCAGTGGCACCCGCGCGTACCTCGCGGTGAACGCCCCGGAGCCGGTCGCCTCGACGGTGAGCCTGACCGATGTGTTCGCGACAGACAACGGCGGCCGGACCTGGACCGAGACGGCGCCGGTCAAGGCTCCCGGCTACGCGCGCGCGCTGAGCTTCGCGGACCCTGATCACGGCTGGCTGCTCATCAGCGAGGGCGCGGCGATGGGCGAGAACCCGGTCCAGGTGTACCGGACGACCGACGGCGGGGCGCGCTGGTCGCTGGTCGCCCAGTCGCCCGCGATGGACAGCGACAGCACCTCGGGGATTCCGGTCACGTGTGACAAGACCGGGATCACGTTCGCCTCCGCCACAACGGGGTGGCTGACCAGCGCGTGCATCGCCGGCCTGTCCGGCGAGCTCCTGGTCAGCCGCGACGGCGGCGTCACATGGGCGGTGCAGCGGCTGCCGCTTCCCGCCGACGTCTGCGGTGACAGCGGGTGCTTTCTCGCCGGGCCGGAGTTCACCGGCGGTACCGGGTTCGTGACCGTGGCCCCAGCGGCGGGCACGCCGACCCTGCTGGTCACCCGGGATCTCGGTCAGGCGTGGCAGCCGGTCCCGCTGCCGGCGGGGTCGGGACGGTACCCGCAGATCGATTTCTTCGGCCCACTGCACGGCGTGCTGGTCTCGGCGGGCTCGCAGGGGTCGATCGGCACGGTCTTTTACACGACGTCAGACGGCGGCCAGACCTGGACAGCGGTTCGGCAAGGGATTCGGTTCATCCAGCCCGGGGCCGCCATCGACTTCGTGAGCGCCAGCGCCGGCTTCGCGTGGTCCCTCGGCGCCGGCACGCAGGGCGCCACGCCGCCCCCGATGTATGAGACGACCGACTCAGGCCACACGTGGACGCCGTTCACCCCGCGGCTGGTCAGCTGAGAAATCCCTAGCGCGACGGGATCAGCGTGGCGGACGCGCCGCGGGCCTCGCTCAGCGCGGCGGTCATCATGTCCGCCGCCTGGCCCGCCGCGGCGAGGGCCTCGATCACGTCGGTCACCGAATCGTCCGGATCCAGTCCGCAGTCGTGCGCGAGCTGCCCGTCCTCGTGCTTGATGACGAGGAACCTGGCGAGCTGCTCGCATAGCTGGGGCAGCCCCTGGCCGACCAGCTCAAGGCTCGCGACGATGTCGCGCACGTCGCCGGGGCCGGTGAGTTCGCCCCCGCCGTGCGTCAGCTCGTTCAGCGCGCGGATCGCGCGCGCCGCCTGGCTGGCGAGCTCGGCCGGGGTCATCGTGCTTGCCAGCTCGGTCACGTGTCCGCCCCGATGCTGAATTCGCGCGGAACTGGCACCTGCTCGGGCATCAATCTCCTTGAGGGGCTACCGGCGGGGGTCGCCTGGGCGCATCGGCCGATGCGCCCAGGCGGAAGGCTTACCTACACGATACGAGACGGCCCGCCGCGCGCCAGCACTCGGTCGCCGGCCGTGACCGCCATCCGCCGCGGTGGCACGCTGAAATGACGGTTGCTCGTTCTCTTGTTGGCACAGACGAGTTTTCCTGTTGGCACAGACCAGCCGGCGGCGGCGACGGCGGCACTCAGGGGTTGGCGGTATGCGGTTAATCGAGCTGTCAGATCACCCGGGCGGGATGCTCAGGGATATTCAGCGGCAGCGCCGGGCGGACGACGGGCGTGTCCACGAGCAGTACGCGACCGCGCTGGCACAGCACAAGGCGCGGCTCGACCAGGCGCGGGCGCGACGCGATGAGGCGCGCGCCCGGCACCGGTGGTTCGGCTGGATCCGCGGCATCGTCGCCGTCTGGGCCGAGCAGCGAAGGCTTCCGCGGCCCTCGGCCTCGGTCAGCGCACCGACCGCCCGGGAGGAGTCCATCGCGGCCGGAATGGCAGGCGAACGGCGGATAGCGACCGAACTCGGCCATGTCCTTGGCGACGAATGGGTGCTCTTCCGCGGCTATCGCAACAGCCGCGGCGAGATCGACCACCTGCTGCTTGGCCCGCGCGGGCTGTTCGCCATCGAAGTCAAGTACCACAACGCCACGGTCTATGTCAGCGGCGACGACTGGCGCTTCGAGAAATTCGATCGCTGGGGCAACCGGGTCGAGCAGGGCCGCATTGCCGACCGCACGGGGCGTTCGCCGAGCGCGCAGCTCAACCAGCCAGCCGACGAGCTCGAAAGGTTCCTGGAAAGCCGGGGGCAGCCGGTGTCGATAACCAGGGTGGTGATACTCAACCATCCGCGGTCGCGGGTTGGCGGCCATAAGAACCTGACCGTCAAGGTGGCGACCTCGTCGCAGTACATCGTTGACCTGGTGCGCGAGTCCCAGGTCGATCTCCAGGGCAGCCGCCGTTCCCAGCTCGCGCGCCTGATCGAGCAAGACCACCGCTTCCACAATCGCCGCCGGCCACCGCGCTGAGCAGGCGCGCCCGACTCCAGTTGAGTTCGACCGCCGGTAAGGCTGCTCACTCCTGATACGGTCTGGGCTGGTGCGGCCTCGCGGCGGCGAGCTGGTCGGTGACGCCGGGCCGGTCACGGTGACGAGCATGAGCGGAGGCCAATGGATGGCGGGGCGGCCAGAATCCACCGCGCGTGGTTACGGCAGGGTTTTCGATGAGATTGCGGCTGACTATGACCGCCACCGTCCGGCTTATCCCGGCGAACTCCTCGACCACGCCTGCCAGATCGCGGGGATCGGGAGCGGTGACCAGGTGCTTGAGGTCGGGTGCGGGAGCGGCCAGCTGACCCGCGGTCTTCTCGCCCGGGGCCTGCACGTCACGGCAGTCGAACCCGGCAAGAGCCTGATTGCGCTAGCCAGGCAGAACCTGGAAGGCGCCGGAGCGCTGGAGTTCGTGAACGCTCAGTTTGAGGATGCGCTGCTTCCCCGCGAGCGGTTCAAGGCCGTGTTCGCCGCGTCCGCGTTTCACTGGATTGACCCCAAGGTTGGCTGGCAGAAGGCCGCCGACGTGCTTGTGCCCGGCGGAACGCTCGCTCTGGTGCAGTACTGCGGAGTCGAGGAGCCGAGTACCAAGCCAGATCAGGAAGCAGTGCTGTCTGCCCTGAAAAGGGTCGCTCCTGAGATCGCCGCTAATTGGCCGGCCTACAGGGACATCGATGCCACGCTCGCCGGGGTGGAGCAACGCCGTGGCAACGTCTCAGCGGCGTGGGCCTGGCTCGGCAGCTACGACATAGCGCAAGATTATGCCGCCCGCTTGTTCGGCGATGTTCAGGTGGCAGTCGTGCCAAAGCTGATCGAGCACACTCCTGACGAGCTCACTGCTGTCGTTCGTACGATGTCGCATTTCGCCCGGCTTTCGCCGGACCAACGGCAAGCCCTCGAGCGTGAACACGAGGCCATTTATCAACGACTCGGGCGACCGATTCGCGCCAGCACGGTCGCTGCTCTGGTCACGGCACGGCGCACGCCGTAAATCGGGGCCGGGGAACTTGCGTGCCCCAGGCGGCCGTGCTGGCTGGCCGGGAGGGGGCGGCAGTGGCCGGTGGGGCGGGGGCGGGAGGTGACATAGCAGGACGTTTCCGGTGCCTCGGGAATCTGGGCCGTGGCGCGGGCGCTGACGCAGACGTGAAAAAGAAGATCGGCTTCCTCAGCTTCGGGCACTGGCGGGACATGCCGGGGTCGCGCACGCGCAGCGCCGCTGACTCGCTGCTGCAGACGATCGAGCTGGCGCAGGCCGCAGAAGAGATCGGCATCGACGGCGCGTTCGTGCGGGTCCACCACTGGGAGCGGCAGCTCGCCTCGCCGTTCCCGCTGCTGTCGGCCATCGCGGCGCGGACGAGCAGGATCGAGATCGGCACCGCGGTCATCGACATGCGGTATGAGAATCCGCTGTATATGGCCGAGGAAGCCGCGGCAGCCGACCTTATCAGCGGCGGGCGCCTGCAGCTCGGGGTCAGCCGGGGGTCGCCTGAGATCGCGCTGCGCGGGGCGGAGTCGTTCGGGTACGTGCCCGCGGAGGGGGAGACCGCCGCGGACAACGCGCGGCGCAAGACGCAGATCTTCCTTGCCGCGATCAAGGGCGCCGCCGTCGCGCGGACCGACCCAGGGCGAAGCGGCATCAGCGGCGGGCTGGCCATCCAGCCCCAGTCGCCGGGCCTGGCCGACCGGATCTGGTGGGGCGCCGGATCCAACGCCACGGCGCAGTGGGCCGCCGAGCTCGGCATGAACCTGCAGTCCTCCACGCTCAAGGATTACGAGTCGGACGAGCCGTTCCACGTCCAGCAGGCCAGGCAGATCCAGGTCTTCCGCGACGCGTGGAAGGAAGCGGGCCACCAGCGCGAGCCCCGCGTCTCGGTGAGCCGCTCGATCTTCGCGCTGACGGACAAGCAGGACTGGACGTACTTCGGCGACCGCAATCAGGACGAGGATCAGGTCGGCTTCATCGGCAACGAGCACCAGGCGATCTTCGGCCGCACCTACGCCGCCGAGCCGGACAAGCTGATCGAGCAGCTCAGGGAGGACGAGGCGATCGCCGCCGCCGACACCCTGCTGCTCACGGTCCCGAACCAGCTAGGCGTCGAATACAACGCCCACGTGATCGAGTCGGTCCTTACCCACGTCGCCCCCGCCCTCGGCTGGCGCTAGCCGACATACTCCCGCCGCGTTGACACCGGACGGCGGGGCTGCCAAAATCGGGGCAATCCGCCGGGGGGTATTTGTCGGTAATTGTCTATATAGCGTCGTGATTGACGAAGCAAGCGCCCGATATGCGGCCGCCGAGCGTGGAGAAGCATTCATGTCGACGAATTCGGAGAACGGTCAGGTCCCGCCCGTGCAGGTGGCAATCCCTGTGCCGCCCGCCGTGGGGTCCGTGTTCGCGCTCGGCTGGCTGATGGCGGAACTGTTCGACGGCCGCCGCCGCGCGAGCGTCGCCGATCGCCAGCCGCCCTTCGAC
>JASHPP010000077.1 GCA_030038035.1 Trebonia sp. | reverse complement strand
TGGCCTGCTCAGGGCTCGGCCGCAGCTGATGGCGGTTGCTGCACTTGCTGCTGCACGCGATCCCAGCCGTACACTCCTGGCCATCCAACCTATCGGCGCCAAGATCACTGTCAGGGGTGGCGCTTGCGCCATCGCGTAGCGACGCGACCGTCGGGAGCGCCCTTGACTGTGATCTTGACCGGCGAGAGGATGCTCGGCACGGAGGACGGGTTACCCCGGATCACGTTCGGCGCTGTGCCGAGCGCGGCGTTACGGCGGGCGACCACCGGCCTGGCGGTAGCGGGGACGCCCGCCCGGCGTCGGCCTCCGCGCCCGGCCGCGTCCGCACGCGAGAGGGCGCGGCCTTTGCCGACGCCCCGGGCGCGGACATACCCCCGCCTTCCCATCGATGCCATCGGCCTAGTGGGTGCTGCCCCGTCTCAGTTCGCGATTTTCCCTCCCTCCCGTTCGCGCCCTTCTGCGCTTGTCCGGGCTGAGGTCCGGTCCACTGGCGTGCCGCAGGCGCGCCCTTGAAACCGTAAGGAAATTTGTCACACGCCGTCTATGGGCTCTGTCGCCTCGTCGTTTTGTTCGGAGCACGCGGGGCACGGCATCTCTATGAGCTTCCCTGTGGGCTCGCCGGTTCCTCCGAGGTTCACGACCGTCCGGGCACCAAAGCACACGTGGCAGACCGTGAGAGTCCGGACGCTGGGTTCCTCCCATACCGGCCTCATCGGTCGGGGAAACTCGCTGTGGTTCTCGGCGGGCTCGTTGTCGCCGCCGACGTAGCCTCGGCCTTGGCAGAACGCGCACGCCATCTGGAGAGGGCCGATGACCTGTCGGCCACTCCCGTGGCATTGTGGGCAGTCGAGCCGGTCAGTCAAGAGGCAACGCCCGTTCCTTTGCACGTTGGGCACGTGACCCAGCGCCGGTTTTTGAACTTCTCGCCGTTCCCAGTTTCCCACCATCCGCCCTGTCCGTTGCAGCCAGGACATGGCTTCGGCTTCGGGGCTTTGCTGCTGGCCATGGCCTGAGCGTGCGCTCCTCCTCACGATGAGTCAATCCGCCGGTTGGCTATTCCCACGGAGACCGCTCGGCTAGAAGTTCGGGGAACTCGGGCTGAAGTACGCAGAACTCGTTGGCCCATGGATCGCGCATGACCCAGAAGTCGAATCCGCGCTCTTCCTGGTGGTCCCAGCGGGTAGCGCCGAGTGCTTCCAGGCGTTTGACTTCGGCGTCCACATCGTCGGTTTCCAGGTCCAGGTGCATGCGCTCCTTGGAGGCCTTCGGGTCGTCTGTCCTCTGCAACAGGATGCGGATCTCGGAGTCAGGCAGGCGCAGCTTGCGGTACACGTGGCGGCTGCCCGCAGATACGTGGTCCTCGGTGGCTGCCAGTGCTGCCGCCCAGAAGGTGACTGCCTGGTCTAGGTCGTCGACGTCGATAACGAAGTGGCAGACGCGGCTACGGTGCATCGCCGTACGGTCTTCCGGAGTCGATCAGGTGCTGGGCCACGTCGTGGGCTTCGTCGCTGCTGCGGGCCATGACGCCCCATCCGGTGACGACTTCGCCGTCGTAGCTCATGCCGACCCAGCGGCCCCAGGCGAAGGTGCCGTGCTGGTGCAGTGCCAGGTAAAGAGTGCCCTTGGAACGGACTGCCGCGTCGGTGGAGCGGTACCAGCCCATCAGGGCCTCGTTGTCCCACAGGCGCAGCTCGCCTCTCCACCGGTAGCTGCCTTCCGAGACAGGCAGCGCCCGGTCTGCGTCGAGCTGAAGCGTTTCGCCGCGCTGGACTACTTCAAGGCTGTGCACGTCGATGCGGGGAACGCCGTCCTTCCATGTCTGCCATGCGCACCACCAGGTGCCGGAAAGTGCTAGGTCGTAGGTGACTTGGCCCGCGAGCTGTGCGAGCGAGATCTGTAGCGCGTCGGCCAGGGCGATGGCGGCGGATAGGACAGGCTGCTGCTCGCCCGCTTCGTAGCGGGCAAGCTGGCGCGGGCTGACTCCCGCGTTCTTGGCTAGCTGTGCCTGGGACAGTCCAAGTTCAGTTCGCCGCGCCCTGATGACTTCGGAGATGTCCATGTAGTCATCATGCCTGACCTTTACGTCAGCAGCCAATCGGCTGATCAGTCATCATCACTGCCTGATTCGTCTTGACATTCTGACGAAATAGGCAGATGCTATGCCTAAGACGGCAACAAGCCGCCCAACAAAGTAGGCCCCGACGGATGGTCCCCGTCGAGGCCTGGCGCATCGAACGCGATTGGAGATCACTCGATGCAATCTCATGGTACAGCCGTCCTCACCGAACCGACAGGGACAGCATCAGTCGTCACCGCTGGCGCAAGCGCGCGTGACCAGTGGCTAGCCAAGTGCGAATCTCAACTCGCCGCCGCGCTAGCCACCAGGAACGCGGGCCTACTGCCAGTGCTGCCCGAACTGGTGTTCACCCCAGCCTCGGGCCGATGCCCGGACTGCCACGGTACCGGCTACAGCCACAACGATTTCGATCTCTGCTACTGCATGACCGGTGAGCGCCCGGTCTACGACTTCCGCCGCTACGCCAGCGGCGAAGTCCTGTCTATCATCGGCATGTCGCGCCGCGACCACGACAAGGCCGACGTCTGGCAGCCCTGCCAGCACTGCGGCATCACCCCGACCAAGTACGGTCCTTACAACGGCGATGACCTGATCCGGGTGCCCTGGGTGCCCGACTGCACAGTGTGCAACGACACCGGATGGGCGTTCGTCCACCACATCCCCGCCAGGGACTTCGGATGGTAGCCCGGCCGTTCAATCAGTGCCGCTGCGGCGGTACCGGCATCGTCGCCGATGACGGCTCGGTTACCGACATGGTCGGCTGGCCGCTCCCGTGCCCCTGCACGGACTCGGTGCCGTTCCGCATTCGGTCGCTGATGGCGGCCACCACCCATCCCGGCCGCTCGGCCAGCCATGAAGTCCCCTGCCCATCGCCCTCAGCAGTGAGCATGCTGTCCCGGTGACTGCGGCCACAGTCACCACAACCCCCGGACCCTCCGAACACGAGGGTCCGGGGGACCAGCCCGTTTCATGGGCTGACCAGCTCAGCACTGCGGACATGTGCGCGCACCCGGTCCGCCTGCGCGGCCGCATCGACGCCATCGACCTGGCTACCGGCGAGGCTGCCCCGGTCTATGACACGTCCGGTGAACCGGGCGGCGTGCTGCACGTCGCGTGCGGCAACCGCCGCGAATCGGCCTGCCCGTCCTGCTCGCAGGTCTACAAGCGCGACGCCCGCCAGCTCATCCGCGCGGGCCTGACCGGCGGCAAGGGCGTCCCCGAATCGGTCAGCGCTCACCCGTGCGTGTTCGCCACGCTGACCGCCCCGTCCTTCGGCCCGGTCCACGCCCGGCGCATGCGCGGCAAGACCGTGCTTCCCTGTCGCCCCCGCCGCGACGAGAAAGAGCGCCGCTGCCGCCACGGGCGCGACATCTCGTGCGCAGCGCGGCATGCCGAGGAGGATCCCCGGCTCGGCCGGCCGATGTGCCCGGACTGCTACGACTACGAGGCGGCGGTCCTGTTCAACCTGCACGCGGCTGACTTGTGGCGGCGGTTCATCACCTACCTGCCCCGGCACCTTGCCCGGCTGGCGGGCGTCACCGGCAAGACGCTACGCGCCGAATTGAGCATCCGGTTCGTCAAGGTGGGGGAGTACCAGGCTCGCGGTGTCGTCCACTTCCACGCCGTGATCCGCCTGGACGCCAACGTCAAGGACCAGTTCCTGCCGCCCCCGGCCCGCTATGACGCCGCGCTGCTGTGCGATGCCATCGCCCTGGCCGCCAAGGCTGTCCGCCTCGACGTGCCCGGCTCCGGGCCGCGCATCCGGCTCGGCTTCGGCCGCGAGCTCGACCGCCGACCCATCTGGCGCGAGCCCTTCGCTGCTAGGGGCAATCCGCTGGATACCGCCGCGGTGGCCAACTACATCGCCAAGTACGCCACCAAGGACGCCGGTGCGCTCGGCCTTCCCGGCACCCGCATCCGGCACCGCTCCGAGATCGACGCACTACGCTGCCCGGCCCACTACAAGCGCATGGTCGCTACCGCCTGGGATCTCGGCGCGCGGACCTCGATCGGTGATCCGCGGCTGCGGCTGCACGCTCACCAGCTCGGGCACGGCGGCCACTTCCTCACCAAGTCCCGCCGCTACTCGGTCACCTTCGGCTACATCCGGGGCGAACGGGTCACCAAGCGGCGGCTCGAGCGCTGGCCGGACGCCGAACGCGACCCCTGGGACCGTCCCCTCGATGACACCGTGGTCCTGATCCTCAAGACCTGGGCCTACGCCGGAACCGGCTACACGGCCCGTACGCCCGACGCTGAGCTTGCGTGCGCGTCAGCCGACATGGCACGCGGACGCTAACCAGACCGGCGATTCGCCGTCAACCCAGCCTTAACACCCAAACGAGCCACAGAAAGGAGGCGAACACACATCATGAAGCCTGGCAATCGGGCACGACGCGCTGCGATCGCGTTCACTCAGTCCACTACGGTCTACGCCTGCCCGGAACGGAGGGCGGATCGTGACTGAAAGGCTGCTCACTCTGGAGGAGGCCGCAGCATTGCTGCGCCGCAAACCCCGCTTCGCGCGTCGCCTGGTCTCTGAGCGGGTGATCAGGTTCGTCTACGTCGGCCGCACTCCGTACATCCCCGCGTCGGCCATTGACGAGTACATCGCGGCACACACCGTTCAGCCGGTCGCCGTCCGCTGGCGCGGCGGAAAGGCGGCCTGATGGGCAAGCGCCGTCGTTTCGGCCTGATCCGCAAGCTTCCCTCTGGTACCTACCAGGCGTCTTTCATCTCGCCAACCGGGAAGCGGCAGAATGCACCATCCACGTTCCGGACTAAGACCGACGCTGCCCGATGGCTGGCTCAGGTCGAGGCTGACCTGTCGCGCGGCACCTGGCTCAATGACGACCTCGGCCGCCAGGCGTTCGGCGACTATGCGCGGGCCTACCTGCGCGACAATCCGAAGATCGGCCCCCGGTGGCAGGAGACGTGTCTCCGGAATCTGCGGCTGCACATGGCTGCGCTCGAAGACATGCCGCTGATCGCGATTACTCCGCCGATTGTCCGCGAGTGGCACGCCGCCGCGCTACGCGGCAGGGGCGGGCGTACCTCGATCCAGCAGTCTTACCGCTTCCTCCGCGCGGTGATGAACTGCGCCATGCGAGACGGCGCGATCAGGATGAACCCCTGCAACATTCCCGGCGCTGGGTCCGACCGGGCCAAGGAACGTCCGGTTGCCTCCATCGCCCAGGTGGCCGCGCTCGTCGAGGCAATCACCCCCTGGCACCGGGCTGCCGTGCTCCTCGCTGCATGGTGCGGGCTTCGGCGTGGCGAAATCATCGCGCTGCGACGGGAAGACATCGACTTGGGCGCGGGCACCGTGACGGTTCGGCACGCTCGGGTCGAACTGCTCGAATCACCAGGTGCGGCGTTCGACGCCGATCCCAAGACCGATGCAGGTAAGCGCACGGTGGCGGTCCCGCCTCACGTGCTTCCGTTCCTCCAGGCGCACATGTCCGAGTGGGCTGGGCCTGAGCGTGTTTTTGTCGGACGCGACGGTGAGCCGATGCGCGGCGACGCAATACGACAGGCGTTCACCCGGGCCCGTCGCAAGGTCGGCATGCCGGGCTTCCGGTTCCATGACCTGCGCCATACCGGTCAGACCCTGGCCGCGTCAGCAGGCGCGACTACGAAGGATCTCATGCGGCGACTGGGCCACGCGTCGCCGGTCGCAGCGAACCGCTACCTTCATGCTGTGGACGGGCGCGATGCCCAGATCGCGGCTGCGCTGTCCGAGCTCGCCGAACATGGCGACGCTGCTCGGCTGCCCAAGTCCATCACAGTCAAGCACTGATGCTGCACGCAGACTGCACATGAGCAGGTCACGTGTGCTCTGACCTGCTAATGTACCGATTCCTTGTAAGCGGCAGGTCAGCGGTTCGAATCCGCTCACCGGCTCCAGGTCAATATCAGCTAAAATGATTCCCTAGCTGCGGTGATAGCAGTCTGCGACATGTCTTTTCTCAGGTCGCCGTGCACGCGTCCACTTCGGCTCGTGGCCACCGGTAGCCATCCGCTGTTGCACGCAGGCTGCACGCGACCCACACCGCAGCAGTTCCGTGTGCTTGCCGAACTCGTAATCGCTAGCGCTGTTTGCGGCAGCGCCCTCTGCGTAATACGCTATCTGCTCAGAAGTTGATTTCCGTAATACGGTAAAGTAGGCTGAGGGTATGCCAGCAGGTGAACTCGACTACGAGGGGGTGCCGTACGGCGATCTCGTGTTCGAGGACATCGACTGGTCAGAGATTGGAGAGCACGACCCGGCCCGCCGGTCTGAACGGAAGGGAAGTAGCGAACCTGACGTGGCTACCGAGTGGGCTACTGAGGCCTGCCAGGACGAGCGCCGGTGGGTGCGCTCTGCCGGAAGCAAGTCGGGGCTGACGGTCAAAGTGACAGGATTCTCGTCCGGAGCAGGTTTCGCCGTAACGATCATAGTGGCACCAAAGGATCATCCACCGAGAACCCGGTGGTGGGGTGCCACGGCTTGGGCCGCCAAGCCGTCTGAGATCAAGCAATACGAGGAGGGCCAATGAGCGAGAGCGTGCGGGACATGCTCGCCCGCGAGGCCGCCGAAGCCGAAGAACGCGCCGACGCTGAGGAACGCGGCGAAATTACGCCAACGGCTGGTCAGCGTGGGCGTAGACGCGCAGCCGATCCGTCTCAGGTTTACGCGGTGCGAATCCCTGTTTCCCAGCTCCGCAAGCTCCGGGAAGCTGCCGATAGCCTCAACATGCAGCCATCTGCCCTCATTCGGCAGTGGGTAATAGAGCGACTGGATGCTCTAGACCCGAGCAGTGTCTCTGATTCTCACGAGTCTCAACCGCCGGATTCAGGCGGGATAAACCTGGGTCCGCGCCGCGTCCCGGTCGTCCATGAGCGTGATAGTGGACAGATCAAGAGTCGACGGCAGGTGAAGATCCGTGCCTGATGTGCTATATGTACCTATCTTGAAGGGCCGTCAAGGCGAACTTGCCGCGCTAGCGGCTATTCAGCCACTGACCAGGCAAGCGATCTTGCCCGTGCTGGAGATAGTTCCAGGGGCGGTTGAAGAGCCAGAGCGAGCTAGCCAACTGCGGACTCTTATTAGTCGCACAGCGAAGAGACTGGAGACATGGGCAGGTAGCCGACTGCTACTTGATGCAGCCTTCCTACCGCCCGAGGCGGCTCCAGGCGATGAATTCGGAGCTCTTGGCAATTCCGTGATAGCTGCCATCGACCAAGGGGTTGACGCAACACCTGTCGTTCACCTCGATGACGACCCGCAGGTCTATCGCGATGCAGCGACTCTCCACGGAGAGCTACACCGTGGTGTAGCACTACGCCTTAGTACCGAGGACCTGGACGAGGACTCCGAGGACATCGAAGATGCTCTGACCGAGTTGTTGGATACCCTCCACGTTGAACGTGGGGAGGTCGATTTGATCCTGGACCTCGGTGCCGTCAACGGTGATCTAAGCGTCCGTGCGGGTGCCCGCCTGGTGGTCGACGTGCTGCGTGGACTGTCAACTGTGGATGAATGGCGCAACGTCATCGTTGTGGGCGGCGCTTTCCCCTCAGACCTGTCTGCCTACGAGGCCTGGACCCTCGGTGAAGCGCCTCGGTATGACGCGACTCTCTATGATTACCTCCGACAGAGAAGGCGGCTCCGGCGGATTCCAACGTTCGGGGACTACGCCGTTACACATCCAATCCTCTCTGGACTTCCGTACCGGTCCGCTCCCCACCTGCGCTACTGCGTTGCTGACAGATGGCTAGTGCTAAAGGGCCGCCTTAACGACCCTCGGGGTCACGACCAGTTCTTCGAGATCTGCGAGAGGATCGCTGCCCACCCCGACTTCGCTGGCGCCGCCCTAGGTAACGCTGATGCCAGGATCGCCAACCCTCGACGCAAAGGCCCTGGCAACGCATCGACATGGCGAGAAGTCAGCACTACGCACCATCTCGACTTTGTCGTACGGCGCATTACCACTCTGGGCGAGCCTTGATCGCATTCCGGACCTCATCCTGCAACTCGTGCAGCGGCAACTGTCCTGCAAGTGCCTCCCACAAGCGCCATCTGGTGGCCTTCCTCAGGCCACCGCTAAGGCCACGCCTATCAAGCACCGAGTATGCCTCATCCCGCCAGAGCAGCTGGGCGATCGAGAGCGGCTTAGGTGCAGGGTTAGAACCGGGCTCTTGAATGACCTCGAAAACTGCACCTCGCAACGTCGGCCGAGCCAGCCATATGCCCCACCAGCTCGGCAGCAAATCCCTCGCGCGTTCGGCAGCAGCCAGTCCTTCAACAGCTAGCAGCGCGGTGTCGAGGATGGCACTGTACAACTCCACCTGTGAGGGCAGCCGCCCGAAGTTATCGCGGGCGCTCTTAACCTCACATCCGATGATTCGGCCGTTGATTGCCGCCACATCGACTCGTGTCGCGCCGACGCCGATGCTCCACTCCCGTCGGTACACGGTACGGCAACCACGATGTTGTCGCCGAAGCATAGCCTCAGCAGCCACAACAATCTCGCCCGCCCACACAAGATCCACTCTAATCCCCAAAGTTCTGACCAGAAAAGACCCACGCAGAGCTGTCGGCAGTCCGTTATCACGTGTTCTAATTCTCCTGATTCTCCAGGCATCGCGTGATATATGCCGACCGCGGAGGTTCGCTGCGCGTGTCTCGGGCCTGGCCTTTGGCCTGGCCCTCGCCGTCAGGCCCGCTGGGCTGGCAGAGGTCTCCAGGGTCAACGGCGCGCCGGGCGCGTCCCGCGTAGTGGGATGCGAAGCACCGTTGAGGCTGGAGGGACCAGCCCAGACAATGCGCGGCGTTCCGGCCCGGTGCTTGTGACCTTCGCCTGGTTACTGGCACACCGGCCGCCTTGACGATCGGCCCGGCCAGTCCGCATAGTCCGCAATCACGGTGCGTGACGGCGCGTTGTGCCTACGACGGGAAGCGGGGCATCGGCGCGGCGGGCAGCGGCCCGCACCGGTGCGCTTCCGCGCAAGAGGCAGCGGGCCAGGCTGCCCCGCCACTCGCGGCGAGAGCCCCCGTCACTCCCTGGCCGCTTCTGGCGAGGAAACTCCCCGCCTGCTTAGCGCTTCACCATGCGTGCCTTGCGCGGCCCTTTCGCGAGTTCCGGCCATGGGGCGGTCGGCCTGGCGCGCCGAAGGTGCGCCCTTGAAGCCGTAGAGAAAGTTGTCACACGCCCTCTGTGTGCTCGTCTGTGTGCTCGTCGCTCTGCCGGTTGGCTATTCCCATGGAGACCGCTGGGCTAGGAGTTCCGGGTACTCGGGCTGAAGTACGCAGAACTCGTTGGCCTACGGATCGCGCATGACCCAGAAGTCGAATCCGCGCTCCTCCTGGTGGTCCCAGCGGGTAGCGCCAAGTGCTTCCAGGCGTTTGACTTCGGCGTTCACGTCGTCGGTTTCCAGGTCGAGGTGCATGCGTTCCTTAGCAACCTTCGGGTCGTCGGTCCTCTGTAGGAGGATGCGTATCTCGGAGTCAGGCAGCTGCAGCTTGCGGTACACGTGACGGCTGCTCGCAGATACGTGGTCCTCGGTGGCCGCCAGCGCCGCTGCCCAGAAGGCGGCTGCCTGGTCCAGGTCGTCAACGTCGATGACGAAGTGGCACACGCGGCTACGGTGCGTCGCCGTACGGCCTTCCGGAGTCGATCAGATGCTGAGCCACGTCGCGGGCTTCGTCGCCGGTGCGGGCCATGACGCCCCATCCGGTGACGACTTCGCCGTCGTAGTTCATGCCGACCCAGCGGCCCCACGCGAAGGTGCCGTGCTGGTGCAGTGCCAGGTAAAGCGTGCCCTTGGAGCGGACTGCCGCGTCGGTGGAGCGGTACCAGCCCATCAGGGCCTCGTTGTCCCACAGGCGCAGTTCGCCTCTCCACCATCGCGCTGCGACGGGAAGACATCGACCTGGGCGCGGGCACCGTCACGGTTCGGCACGCTCGGGTCGAACTGCTCGAATCACCAGGCGCGGCGTTCGACGCCCACCCCAAGACCGATGCAGGTAAGCGCACGGTGGCGGTCCCGTCTCACGTGCTTCCGTTCCTCCAGGCGCACATGTCCGAGTGGGCTGGGCCTGAGCGCGCTTTTGTCGGACGCGACGTAGCCCTCCCAAGATTCAGCTTGGATAACGAGGGCGATGACGCTTGCCAATTAGACCGGCTCGGCGAGTTTTGCGCGCATCCACGGGTACGGGTCGCGGAGCGGTTTTCGCGTCGCGCGTCGGCGATCCTGGATCGTGTGGAGTGGCTCGCCGGCGATGTAGTGGCGGCCACGGCCGGTGCCGTGCGGGCTAAGGAT
>JASHPP010000612.1 GCA_030038035.1 Trebonia sp. | reverse complement strand
GGCCAGCGCCTCGATCTCCGCGACCGTCCCGGCGGGGACCGCCGCGACCGCGTTCGGGTGGATCGCGACCGCCGCGTACAGCCCGCCGTGCTCCTCGGCGCGCTCCGCCGACCAGCGGGAGGACCCCAGGTCGGTGCCGACCGTGACCACGCGCTCGAGGCCGGCCGAACGCGCCGCCGCGAGCACGTCAGGAATCGGCACCTCGATCATGTCCAGGTGAGTGTGGCTGTCGAGCGCCGGCCTGGGCAGGGGTGACGGCGGTACCGGGGGTGTCACCACTGGTCGTTCGGCCGGTAAGGGCTGGTCATGAGGCCCCGAGGCGGGCCAGTTCCTCGTCCACCACGGCGGTGTCCAGCTTGGTGAACAACGGCACGGGCGGGGCCAGCGGGGCGCCGGTACGCAGCGGCGCGGACGACCAGCGGGCGGCGCTGTCGTACCGGCCGGTGATGACCGGGTAGGGGACTCCGCCGTCCTCGTCCACCTCGTCGACGTGCGGCATGTCCGACCAGGTCCCGGTGCCGCCGAGCATCTCGTGCACCAGCTGGGACGACCGGGGCAGGAACGGGGTGAGCAGGGTCTTGGCGTCGTCGACCAGCTGCAGGGCCACGTGCAGGATGGTGCGCATCCGCTCCGGGTCCGATTCGCGCAGCTTCCAGGGCGCCTGCTCGGAGAAGTACTTGTTGGCCTCGGCCACCGTCCGCATCGTCTCGGTGATCCCGAACTTGAAGCGCGAGTGTGACAGGTGCTCACCGACGGTGCCGAACGCATGCCGGGACGTCGCGAGCAGCGCGTGGTCCGCGTCCGTCAGCGCACCGGGCGCGGGGATCGAGCCGATGTTGCGCGCCGCGAAGGACACCGCCCGGTTGACCAGGTTCCCCCAGGTGGCGACCAGTTCGTCGTTGTTGCGCCTGACGAACTCGCTCCAGGTGAAGTCGGTGTCCTGGTTCTCCGGCCCGGCGATCGCCACGTAGTACCGCAGCGCGTCCACGTCGTAGCGGGCGAGGAAGTCCCTGACGTAGATCACCACGTGCCGGGAGGAGGAGAACTTGCGGCCCTCCATCGTCAGGTACTCGCTGCTCACCACTTCGGTCGGCAGGTTAAGTAGTCCGAACGGACCCGGGGCGCCTCCCCTGGCCCCCCGTCCTGCGTAGCCGAGGAGCATCGCCGGCCAGATCTCCGCGTGGAAGACGATGTTGTCCTTGCCCATGAAGTAGTAGGCCTCGGCGTCCGGGTTGTTCCACCAGGCGCGCCACGCTTCCGGGTCGCCGTGCCGGCGAGCCCACTCGACGCTCGCCGACAGGTACCCGATCACCGCGTCGAACCAGACGTAGATCTTCTTGTCGGGGCGGTCCCGCCAGCCGTCGAGCGGCACCGGCACGCCCCAGTCCAGGTCCCTGGTGATCGCCCGGGGCTGCAGGTCGCCGAGCAGGTTCAGGGAGAACTTGAGCACGTTCGGCCGCCACTGTCCTGACTTGCCCTGCAGCCAGGAGCCGAGCACGTCGGTGAACGCCGGCAGGTCGAGGAAGTACTGCTCCTGCTCGACGAACCGCGGCGTCTCCCCGTTGATCCGGGACTTCGGGTTGATCAGGTCGGTGGGGTCAAGCTGGTTGCCGCAGTTGTCGCACTGGTCGCCGCGGGCGCGCGGGTAGCCGCAGATCGGGCAGGTGCCCTCGATGTAGCGGTCCGGCAGCGTGCGGCCCGTGGACGGGGAGATCGCGCCGAGCGTGGTCCGCGGGAAGATGTACCCGTTCTCGAGCAGGCGCGAGAATATCTCCTGCACGACCGCGTAGTGGTTGCGGGTCGTGGTCCTCGTGAACAGGTCGTAGGTCATGCCGAGCGCGGTGAGGTCCTCCCCGATCACCGTGTTGTACCGGTCGGCGATCTCCCTGGGCGGCACGCCTTCCTTGTCGGCCTGGACCGTGATCGGCGTGCCGTGCTCGTCGGTGCCCGAGACCATCAGCACCTTGTTGCCCGCCATCCGCTGGTACCGGCTGAACATGTCGCTGGGGATCGCGAAGCCGGAGACGTGCCCGATGTGCCGCGGGCCGTTGGCGTACGGCCAGGCCGGCGCGGCCAGGATGTGCTTGGGGTTGGCGGATGACATGCCTAAAGCCTACGGGCACTGGCGGGCTCGTCGCGTTCTTTAATTTTCGTCTCGGCGCCGATCGGCGTGTGCCTGGTCTGCTTGATGCCGAGGATCGACAGGAAGAACGTGCCGAAGATGAGCTGGCAGCTCAGCACCAGCGCGGTCACCGACGGGACCACAAGGCGCAGCGCGTGGTCATAGTTCAGCTGGCCGAACTTGTTCGCATGCCAGTAGGTCAGCGAGAAGATCAGGCCGGCCAGGCCGGCGGCGCCGAATGCCGCGCCGGCCAGCAGGCCGCGTTCCAGGGAGAGGTTGCCGAGGATGCGCTGGACCTTGGGCTCTTCTGGCAGGAAGCCCTCCGCTCCCGCGTATACCTGGGTGAACAGCCAGAACAGGATCGCCTGGAACCCGATCACGACCATCGCGCTTGCCGCGACCAGCGTGTCGACGTCGAACGTCACCGCGCCGATCGTGACCGGGCCGGCGGAGATGACGGCGCCGATCGCCAGGCCCGTGAGAAGCAGGACCAGGCCCGGCAGGAAGAACAGCCAGCGCGGGCTGAAAAGCAGCAGGAACCGCAGGTGCCGCCAGCCGTCCCGCCAGCTGCGCAAGTGCGGCGGGCGGCTGCGGCCGTCCTTGGCCAGGGTGGCGGGGACCTCGGTGACCTTCTGCTTCGCCAGGGTGGCCTTCACGACCATCTCGCTGGCGAACTCCATGCCCGTAGCCTGCAGGCCGAGTTTTATGGCGCTGTCTCGCCTGAAGCCCCGCAGCCCGCAGTGGAAGTCGCCGACCGGGCTGCGGAAGAACAGCCTGCCGACGAAGGACAGCACCGGGTTGCCCAGGTAGCGGTGGAGCGCGGGCATCGCGCCCGGGGCGATCCCCCCCTTGAACCGGTTGCCCATCACCAGGTCCGCGCCCCCGCGCAGCTCGGTGATGAACGGCGTCAGGCTGGCGAAGTCGTAGCTGTCGTCGGCGTCCCCCATGATCACGTACTCACCGCGGGCGGCGAGGATGCCGCCCATGAGCGCGTTGCCGTACCCCTTGTCCGCCACCGCGACCACGCGGGCGCCCGCCTCCTCGGCGAGCCGCCGGCTGCCGTCGGTGCTGCCGTTGTCGGCGACCACGACCTCGCCGGCGATTCCGTTGTCGGCGATGAACTTCACGGCCTTGCGCACGCAGGTGGCCACGGTCTCCGCCTCGTTGAGGCAGGGCATGACGACGGTCAGCTCCACGTGGACTCCATGCTGTTGTCGCTGCTCCTAGCGAGCTTCGGCACTTTTTAACCAGTTACCCACAGCCATCGCCGCTAGCCGCATTGGCCTACCCGCTACCGTGTACACGGGCGCCCTGCCTGGAGGGCACTGCCCGGCACAAGGAGGATACGGGCTTGAGCGTAGTACCTGCGGTCATCCGGCGCGCGGTGGCTGATAACAAGCTATTCGCCATCCTGCTCGTGCCCGCCTTCCTGCTCCGCGTGGACGCCGAGCTCGGGTACCGCTGGCAGTCCTGGTTCAACGACTCGTGGGACTACATGGACACCGCGATCACGCTGCGCCTGGACCCGACGCGGACTTCCGGTTATGCGCTGTACATGTGGCTGCTCAAGCCATTCCACAGCCTGGCGCTTGTCACGATCTCACAGCACGTCATGGGCCTGCTGGTCGCGGTGATGATCTACGCGCTGGCCAGGCACCGGTTCGGCGCGCCCGAGTGGCTCGCCGTCGTGATGACGCTGCCCGTGCTTTACGACGGGTTCGAGATCCAGCTCGAGCACCTGATCTTGGCAGACACGCTGTTCCTGTTCCTGGTCATGGCGGCCGTCACGCTGCTGCTGTGGTGGCCGCTGCGGCGGGCTTCCGCGCTGACCTGGCTGCGCTGCGCCGGCGCCGGGCTGCTGGTCGGCCTGTCCGCGATCGTCCGGGCCACCGGTCTGCCGCTGCTGCCGGTGTTCGGCCTGTACCTGCTGATCGCCCTGGGGCTCGCCCGGGTCGGCTGGCGGACGCTGCTGGCCAGCGCCGCGGCCTTCGCGATAGCCGGAATCGCCCCGGTGCTCGGCTACGCCGGCGCCTACGACGTGCAGCACGGCGAGTTCGCCACCAGCGAGTCGGCCGGGGTGTTCCTGTACTCACGGGTG
This sequence comes from Trebonia sp., assembly GCA_030038035.1. Next base: position 4,733 of record JASHPP010000612.1, on the reverse strand, counting down.
ATGACGTTCGCCGACTGCTCCAAGCTCAGCCTGCCGGTGGACCTGCTTGAGCTGTGCACCACCGTCCCGCCGGACAAGCGGCCGATCGCGCAGGCGTACATCTGGGCGCCCGCGAGCCCGCTGAATGTGTTCCCCGGGTCGAAGTTCAGCCCGCTGCCCAACAAGCTCGCCGAGGAGTTCGCCATCAAGGCGATCGAGGGTCAGCCGCTCGCGTACGTGCGCACGGTCCTCGACGACACGTGGCGCGCCTTCGACTGGCCGCGGACCGCGTTCCCCAACGCCGCGACCTACGACGAGTACCTGTTCGGGTACGTGTCGGTGCCCGTGGCCCCCGGGCACGCGGTCGACGGCTACCCGTCGTCCGCGCAGGCCTACCTGGACGGCGCGAACCCGGCGACATCCGTCGTGAACCCGTTCGCCGGGCTCATCCGCCTCTACCAGCGCTACATCTACCTGCCCGGCACGGTCTACGGGCTGATCCTGCTCGCGGGGCTGTTCGGCATGGCACTGGCGTGGCGGCGGGCGGGCGGCGAGGCGCTCCTGCCGTGGGCCACTTCGCTCATGCTCATCGTGGCGCCGGCCGCGACGGCCGAGTTCGACTACCGGTACGTGACGACGGCCGTGCCGTTCGCCTGCCTCGCGCTGGCGATGGCATTCGGGCGGGAGACGGCGGGCGGGCGGTGGCTAGCCCGTCGCGGGCTCGGCGGGTCGGCCCTCGTCACCGGCGGCGCGACCACGGTCCCTGGCGGCACGGCGGACCTGGCGGGCGGACTCCCTGGCGGCGGCCTTGGCGGCCCTGGCGGCGCCGCGGTCGACGCCGGCCACGACCAGCGTGATCTCGCCGCGGACGCCCCCTGATTCCAGGTCCGCCCACGACGCGAGCTCGGCCAGCGTTCCCCTGCGGACCTCCTCGTGCACTTTGGTCAGCTCCCGGCAGACGACCGCGGCGCGGTCGTCGCCGTGCGAACGCCGCAGTTCCGCCAGGGTCGCGGCGAGCCTGCGCGGCGACTCGAAGAACACCTGGGTGCGGGTGTCGGTCGCCAGGTCGGCGAACCGCCGAGCCCGCTCGCCTGGCTTGCGCGGCGGGAATCCCTCGAAGCAGAACCTGTCGGTGGGCAGCCCGCAGATGGCGAGCGCGGTGGTCACCGCGGACGGGCCGGGCACCGCGGTGACCCTGATCCCGGCCGCCACGGCCGCGGCGACAAGCCGGTAGCCGGGGTCGCTGATGCCCGGCATGCCGGCATCGGCGACCACGAGCACGTTCCTTCCCGCCTGGAGCTCGGCGACGAGCTCAGCCGCGCGGCGCGCCTCGATCACGTCGTAGTAGGAGATCACGCGCGCGGTCAGCTTTACCTCAAGCGCCGTGGCGAGCCGGCGCAGCCGCCTGGTGTCCTCGGCGGCTATCACGTCGGCGCCTTCCAGTTCCGCGGCCAGCCGGGCCGAGGCATCGTCGGCCCTGCCGATCGGAACTGCGGCGAGCGTCAGGATGCCCGCGCCGCCGCCGCCCGCGTGCACCCGTTCGTTATGATGTTCGGCTTGGCTTGTGCTCCCCACCCCGCCTCCCTCCACATAGCATGGCGTTCGATGACCGCGACTCAGGCCGGCCCGCCGGCCATGGAACCCGAGGACAGCGGCCCTGGCGGCCCTGGTCTCCACGGCGACAGCACCGACACGGGCGCCGCCGTCACAGTCAGCCGCGCGGTGCGCGCCGACGACGCAGACGACGGTACTGGTCCCGACGACGGCACCGCGGGGCGGATAGCCGCGCTGCGCGCCCGGCTGGTGTCCCCGATGCCGGACGACCGGCTATGGGGGTGGCTCGGCCCGCTCCTGGTCACCGCGTTCGCGGCCTTCTTCCGGTTCAACAGGCTAGCGATTCCGCGCGCGGTCATCTTCGACGAGACCTACTACGTCAAGGACGCCTGGTCGATCCTGAAGCACGGTGTCGAGTGGAACTGGGTCAGCATCCCGGACAACCTCAATTACGTCAACGACCAGATCGCCGCCGGGCACTTCACCGCCAGCCTCTTCCAGTCGTGCTCGGGCACCTCGTGCGGGGAGTACGTGGTCCAGCCGCCCGTGGGCAAGCTGCTGATCGCGGTCGGCGAGTGGCTTTACGGCCTGAACTCGTTCGGCTGGCGGTTTTCCAGCGCGCTGTTCGGCTCGCTGGCGATCCTGGTCATGTGCCGCGTCGCGAGGCGGATGACCAGGTCGACCCTGCTTGGCTGCCTGGCCGGCCTGCTGCTGTCCCTGGACGGGCTTGAGTTCGTGCTCAGCAGGACGGGCATCCTGGACATCTTCCTGATGTTCTTCGTGCTCGCGGCGTTCGGCGCCCTGGTCGTCGACAGGGACGTTTCCCGTGCGCGGCTTGCGGAGGCGATGGTCCTGGCGCCTGGCGACGATGCCGGGCCGGCGCTGGGGATAAGGAAGTGGCGGGTGGCGGCCGGCATCCTCATCGGCCTGGGCTGCGCCACCAAGCAGTACGGGGTCTGGTACATCTTCGCGTTCGCGGGCCTGTGCATCGCGTGGGACATCGGCGCCCGCCGGGCGGTGGGCCTTCGCGACTACGTGCGCGGCGCGCTTGTGCGGGACGGGAAGTGGCTGCCGCTTACGCTGGGCGTGATCCCGCTGGTCACCTACATCCTCACGTGGACCGGCTGGTTCGTGACCAACACGGGGTACGACCGCGACTACGCGCAGCAGAACGGCTTCAACGTCCCCGTGCTCTCCGAGCTGTACTCGCTGTATGAGTACCACAAGGAGATGCTGCAGTTCGGCGTCTCGCTGAGCCTGCGGCATCCGTACGAGTCGCAGCCGTGGGGCTGGCTGGTGATCAGCCGGCCCGTGGCGTTCTTCTACCAGTGCTACACGGGCCCGACGAACTATCACGTGTGCCCGGCCAATTACACGGGGCCCGAGTGGTCGCAGGAAGTGCTGGCGATCGGGAACCCGGCCATCTGGTGGGCGGCCATCCCCGCGCTGCTGTTCTGCCTCTGCTGGTGGTTCACGCGCCGGGACTGGCGGGCCGGCGCCGCCGTGCTCTGCTTCGCCGCGGGCTGGGTGACGTGGCTGCCGTTCGTCTCGCGGACCAAGTTCTATTACTACGCGATCGAGTTCGAGCCGTTCATCATCTTGTGCATCGTGCTGTGTCTTGGCCTGATCATCGGGCCCGTGACCGCGAGCCTGCGACGCCGTGCGGCCGGTTCGGCGGTGGTCGGCGCATACGTGCTTGCGGTCGTGGCCCTGTTCTGGTACTTTTACCCGATCCTCGCGGGCAAGGTCATTCCGTACTCCGACTGGCTGTCGCATATGTGGTATCACGGCTGGATCTAGCTCGCCGTACCCGCACCGTCTTTTCGTCTTGCCCGTCACTCACCCGCCCGTTACCTGCCCGCAGCGCAGGGCCCTGCCGGCGCACGACCGCGGGTGTGCCCGCCCGATTCCGGATGTCGCGACATATCTCAAAGTGATTTAGGTCACAGAGTGGACTGTCGGCGCACTTCCGTGCGTCTATATGTATAAGACTGACAACCCCCGGAGCCAGGTATGAGCCCGAACCAAGATCACGACGGCGGCGTCGCAGCCGGCACGCCGCAATCGGCCCCGCAGGATACCGAGCAGGCGGCCGGATACGCCGGGCCTGAGGCCGGTTACGCCGCCCCGCCGACCGCGGACAGCCGCGCCAGGTTCGAGCGCGACGTCGTGCCGCAGCTCAGCCAGCTGTACCCGGCCGCGCTGCGGATGACCCGCAACCCCACCGACGCTGAGGACCTGGTCCAGGAAACATCAGTCAAGGCGTACGCGGCGTTCCATCAGTTCCGGCCGGGCACGAACTTGCGGGCCTGGCTGAACCGCATCCTGACGACGACGTTCATCAACGTGTACAGGAAGCGGCGCCGCGAGCCGCAGCAGGCGCTCGGCGGCGACCTGCAGGAGTGGCAGATGTCCGCCGACCGGCTCGCCCCGCCCGTCCGTTCGGCGGAAGCCGAGGCGCTCGACCACACCACCGACTCCGACCTGCTGCGCGCGCTGCGCGAACTGCCCAACGAGTTCCGCACCGCGGTCTACCTCGCCGACATCGAGGGATACCCGTACCGCGAGATCGCGGAGATCATGGGCACGCCGGTCGGCACGGTCATGTCGCGGCTGCACCGCGGGCGCCGCAAGATCCGCGAGCAGCTGCTCGCCGACGGGAGCCTGCCCGCCACCGAGGCGCCGTAATTTCCCGGGGGGGCGACCCCCCGGAACCCCCCGGCTGCGCCTTAACGGCGCACTTGCTCCGTGGTATGTGCGGCCTCGACGCCGCCGCCCGGACAAACCACCCATAGCGGGCGCGGTTCGCGCCCGCCGGGCAACTTAGGACCCGAAAGCCAGCAAAAAATACGTATAAAACGGACAATATACCTGGGGTTCGGGCCCTAAGTCGCTGGCGGCGTCCCGCTATGTGAGACCGGCACCGGGGGGCCAGGCGGTTAGCTCTGCCAGCCGAGGGCTACGGGGTCGAATACGCGTTCCACGTAGATCTGGTGCCAGAGCGAGAACACCACGAGCGCCCACAGCTGGCGCCATGACGCTTCCGGGTCGTCGGCCCTGAACCGGCGCAGCACGTCGAGCACGGCGCGCTTGTCGAGCCATTCCTCGGTCCTGGCCTCGCGGATCACCTGCTCGGCGTAACCAGACAGCTCACCGTGGAACCAGTGGCCTATCGGCACCGGAAAACCCAGCTTCCTGCG
>JASHPP010000611.1 GCA_030038035.1 Trebonia sp. | reverse complement strand
GAGCCGCCGCGACGGATCGTCATCATGGTGAACGCCGGCCCGGCCACGGACGCGGTGATCGAGGAGTTCGCCCCGCTCCTGCAGCCGGGCGACATGCTCATCGACGGCGGCAACGCGCACTTCAAGGACACCCGCCGCCGTGAGGCGCGGCTGAGGCAAAGCGACATCCACTTCGTCGGCATGGGCGTGTCCGGCGGCGAGGAGGGCGCGCTCAACGGCCCGTCGATCATGCCAGGCGGCTCCAGCCAAAGCTATAAGGACCTCGGCCCCATGCTCGAGACGATCGCCGCCAAGGTCGACGGCACGCCATGCTGCACGCACGTCGGCCCGGACGGAGCCGGCCACTTCGTGAAAATGGTGCACAACGGCATCGAGTACGCCGACATGCAGCTGATCGCCGAGGCGTATGACCTGCTCAGGCACGCCGCAGGCGAGGAGCCGCAAGAGATCGCCGGCACCTTCAGGACATGGAACACCGGCCGCCTCGACTCCTACCTGATCCAGATCACCGCGGAGGTCCTCGCGCACACGGACGCGGCCACCAAGCAGCCCTTCGTCGACATCGTCGAAGATGAGGCCGAACAGAAGGGCACCGGCCGCTGGACCGTCCAGGACGCCCTTGACCTGGGGGTGCCGGTCAGCGGCATCGCCGAGGCCGTGTTCGCCAGGTCGCTGTCCGGCCACACCGACCTGCGCGCCGCCGCCCGCGGCCTGCCCGGACCGCGGCGGCGGGCCGTCCCCGACGCGGCCAGCTTCGCCGGCCAGGTGGAGCAGGCTCTCTACGCCTCCAAGCTGGTCTCGTACGCCCAAGGCTGGAACATGATCGCGGCCGGCAGCGCCGAATACGGCTGGGACATCGACCTGGGCGCCATGGCCGTGATCTGGCGCGGTGGCTGCATCATCCGCGCCAAGTTCCTCGACCGGATCCGCGCCGCCTACGCGAGCGACCCGCGGCTGCCGACGCTGCTCGCCGACCCGGATTTCGGCCGGGAGGTCGCGGACGCCCAGGATGCCTGGCGCGAGGTGGTGGCCACGGCGGCCCGCATCGGCGTGCCGGTGCCAGGGTTCTCCGCCGCCCTCGCCTACTACGACGCGCTGCGCGCGCCGCGCCTGCCTGCCGCGCTGGTGCAGGGCCTGCGCGATTACTTCGGCGCGCACACATACCGCCGCACGGACCGTGACGGCTCGTTCCACACGCTATGGGCCGGGGACCGCTCGGAGGTTTCCCTGTGACCCATTTCATTATCCCGAACGATCCGTGGCGCCTCCCCCGCCCGCCCTCCGCCCGGAAAGATGGTGTCCGTCTAGCGGACAGGTGTCCGTCAGCGGCGTGCGGCAGGAACCGCCACCGGTTCGGTGTGCCGCCTGTCGGTCGCCAGACGGTGCGGACCTGCCCTGCCGAAGCCGTGCCAGGCTGCCGCGTCCGCAGGGCGGACATCACTGGTAAGTCTCATTTGTGCGTAAGCCGAACGTTAGCTCTTGACACCTGCCGCAGAAACAGACACGCTTCCGATCAAGCTCAAGTGACCGTGTTGCGGACAACAGTCCGCTGACGGGGACCCCCTTCGGGAGCGATGTGTCCCGCCTCAGAGTGGAGGTTCATATGAAGGCAGCATCCGCCGGGTCCGGCCAGGCGTGGCTGCGCTGTTGAGCTATCCGCATGAACAAACCGGTGAGCCGGGCTGCCGCCCGACCCACCGGACTAACCGCTAACCCACCTCCCAGTGAGCGAGCACAAAAGGAGTTTAGCCGTGTCATATATCCCGGCAACGCGGTGCCTCCGCCGCAGTGCCGTCGTGGCGGCGTTGGCCGCCACGACGCTCGCGCTCGCTGCCTGCAGCAGTAGCAGCAGTAGCAGCAGCACCACTCCCTCGACCTCGCCGTCGGCGAGTCCTTCGGCCTCGCCGAAGCCCATGCACATCGCCTACATGTCGTTCGCCGTTGACAACACCTACGACGCCCCGATGCTGGCGGCGGCGCAGGCCGTGGCGGACACCTACGGGGCCACGCTGAAGGTGTTCGACGCGGACAACAGCCCGCAGACGCAATACGACGAGCTGCAGACCGTCATCAACTCCGGCCAGTACAACGGCATCATCACCCAGCCGATCGAGAGCACCAGCCTGGTCAGCCTCGTCGAGGAGGCGATCGCCAAGGGGATCAAGGTCGTGAACATGGACCAGATCCTCGGACCGGCCCTGGACACCGACGCGCCGCAGGTGACGGGGCTTTCGGCCAACGTGACGTTCGTGCCGACGACGATCGGCACCCAGCTCGGCCAGCAGGTGGTGGCCGCGTGCGCCTCCAAGAGCCTGAACCCGTGCAAGGTCGGCTACCTCTACGACATCAAGGACTCCTCGCTTGACACCGCGATCTACGGTGCGTTCACCGCGGCGATCAAGGGCTCCCCGGTCAAGGTCGTGACGTACGGCCAGTCCTACTTCACCCCGGCGATCGGCCTGACCGCAGTGGAGACGATGCTGGCGGCGCAGCCGACCCTGAACCTGATCGTCGGTTCCGACCAGGGCATCGAGGGTGCCATGACCGCGCTCACGACCACGGACAAGTCCTACTCAGGCAAGCTGCTCCTCGTCGGGTACGGGGCGAGCGCCGCGGCGGTGGCCGGGGTCGAGGCGGGCACCATATTCTCCGATGTGGCCCAGGCGCCCGCCAGCGAGGGCCGGCTGGCCGTCCAGGCGCTGGTCGAGGCGCTCCAGACCGGCAAGGTCAGCGGCGCCATCAACCCGGTGGCCGGCTTGCCTGACGGCGGGATTGTCACGAAGGCGGACGCGAGCCAGTTCACCCCTGAGTGGCCGGGCTGATCGTGCCGGATGCCGTAAACCTCCAGGGCGCGCATGTCGAGCTGCGGGACATCTCCAAGTCCTTCGGCGGGACGCGCGCCCTGGAGGGCGTCAGCCTGACCGTCGGCCGCGGGTCGATCCACGCCCTGGTCGGGGAGAACGGCGCAGGCAAGTCCACCCTCGGAAAGATCATCGCGGGGGCGCTCGCCCCTGATCGCGGCCAGCTCCTGCTTGACGGCGAGCCGGTCCGCTTCCACTCGCCCAGGGACGCGATCGCCCGCGGCGTCATTCTGATCGCCCAGGAGCTGGCGATCGTGTCGTCGCTGACCGTCGAGCAGAACGTCTTCCTCGGCGTCGAGCCACGGCAGGCAGGCTTCCAGAACCGCCGCGGGCTGCGCCGCAAGTACACGGAGCTGGCCGCCTCGGTCGGCTTCGAGCTCGACGGCGACGCCAACGCGGGGTCGCTGCGCACCGCCGACCAGCAGAAGGTCGAGATCCTCCGGGCGCTGTGCCGCAACGCTCAGCTGATCGTGATGGACGAGCCGACCGCGGCGCTGTCGCGACCGGACGTGGAGGCCCTGCACAAGGTCATCCGCCAGCTCGCCAGGGACGGCACCACCGTGGTGCTCGTCTCGCACTTCCTGACCGAGGTGCTCGAGCTCGCCGACGAGGTGACGATCCTTCGCGACGGCCGCCTGGTGCGGACGGTGCCGGCCGCCGGGCAGACCGAGGAGTCGCTGATGGCGGCCATGCTCGGCCGGTCGTTCGACGCGACGTTCCCGGCCAAGCACTCCGCCGCGGCGGACGCCCCGGTGGTGCTCTCGGTCCGCGACCTGGTGGCGCCGGGAGTGAACGGCGTGTCGTTCGACCTGCGCGCGGGGGAGATCCTCGGGCTGGCCGGCCTGGTCGGCGCGGGCCGCACCGAGGTGGCCCGCGCGATCTACCGGGCGAACCGGGTCAGCGCCGGCACGGTCAGCGTGGCCGGGGAAGGGACCGGCACGGTCGCCCTGACCGGCACGCCGCGCGCCGTCATGCGGGCGGGAGTGGCGATGATCCCGGAGTCGCGCAAGGAGCAGGGCCTGCTGCTCACCCGGTCGGTCCTGGAGAACGTCAGCCTCGCCAACCTGACGGCGGTGAGCACGGCGGGCCTGGTCAGGCCCGGCCCCGAGCGGCGGACCGCGCGCGCGGTGCTGACCCGGGTGGATGTCCGTGGCACCGGTCCCGGACAGGTCGTGAGCGCGCTGTCCGGCGGCAACCAGCAGAAGCTGCTGTTCGGCAGGTCGCTGCTGCGCGATCCGCGGGTGCTGATCGCGGACGAGCCGACCCGCGGCGTGGACGTCGGGGCCAAGCGGGCGATCTACGAGCTGCTTGCCTCGCTGACCGGCGGCGGCCTCGGCGTGCTGCTGATCTCCTCCGACGTCGAAGAAATACTCGGCCTGGCCCACCGCGTGCTGGTCATGCGCGGCGGCCGGGTCGTCGCTGAGCTCACTGGCGACGAGGTGACCGAGGCGGCGATCCTCGGCGCCGCGTTCGGTACCACCGAGAAAGGTGCGTGAATGAGTCAGCCGCAGGCCGCCACGCCCGCCCCGGAGAAGCCGGGGAGCGCGGGCAAGCCGGGTGCCTCGGTCCAGGCCATCCTCCGGGCCCGCCCGGCCGAGTTCCTCGGCCGGGCGCGCGAGGGCGGGATCATCTACCCGTTCATCCTGCTGTTCATCGTGCTGTCGGCCTGGCAGGGCTCGCTCTTCTACGGCAAGACGAACCTGCTCGAGATCCTCGACCAGCAGTCATCGACCGTGATCATCGCGGCGGCCGGCACGATGGTGCTGATCGCGGGCGGCATCGACCTGTCGGTCGGGGCGACCTACGCCCTGTGCCAGGTGATCGCGACCAAGATGGCGGAGACCGGCAACCCGGTCATCGCGATCATCGTCGGGGTCCTCGTCGGCATCGGGGTCGGCGCCATCAACGGCGTGATCGCGACGTTCTTCCGGATCAACTCGCTGATCGCCACGCTCGCGATGTCGTTCGTGATCACCGGCGTCGCCAGCCTGGTCACCAACGGGAACCTGATCTACGCCGGCACCGCCCTCGGCTACGCGAACTTCGCCAGGACGGAGTTCCTCGACGTGACGACCGCGACGTGGACGATGATCGGCGTGGTTATCATCCTCGGCATCGTGCTGTCGCGGACGATCGCCGGCCGCTACATGTACGCCGCGGGCAGCAACGCCGAGGCCGCCCGGCTGGCGGGTGTGCGGGTGCAGTGGATCAAGCTGGTCACGTTCGCGATCAGCGGCGGCGCCGCCGGCCTCGGCGGCATCATCGACGCGTCCCGGGTGCTGTCGGCGTCGTCCGCCTACGGCGGGCCTTCGCTCACGTTCACCGTGCTGGCCGGCATCGTGGTCGGCGGCACGTCGATCCTGGGCGGCCAGGGCGCGATCTGGCGCACGGTGATCGGCACGCTGTTCATCGCGATCATCTACAACGGCTTCACCCTGCTCGGCTGGAACCCGCTCTATGAGCCGATCACCGTCGGCCTGATCCTGCTGCTCGCGGTGGGCGGCGACGCCTGGTCCCGGTTGCGCACGAGTTAGCGCCGCGATAGCCCCGCCGCCCAGGCGCGGTTCCCCGGCGAATGTCCAGTGCTCGAGACGCGGCACAACATAGGACCCGAGACGCAGTTTTTGTGTCCGGTTTTATCCCGTTTTGTCCCTACCGTTCGGGTCCTATCTTGGCCCGGGCGCCGCCGACCGCGCCGCGCAGGGGTTCGCCCCTGCGTGACGCCATGTCGCAATCGGCCGCAAACTGTTACGATCGCGGCTACCTCAGCGGCGGGAGGAAACCGGAGTGTCCGATGTAGCCGAGAAGAAGGAGCATCCGCGTGGGGTGGCGGGCACGATCTGGCTGCTGGAGCACGCGCAAGACCTCATATCGGTCGTGGTCGGCGTGCTGCTGGTCGTCATGGCCGTGGTGGTGCTCGTGCTCGGGATCGTCGATTTCTTCCGGGACGTCACGCACGAGTCCGTGGAGACCGCGGCAGTCAACCTGCTCAACCAGATCCTGCTCGTGCTGATCCTGGTCGAGATCACGCACACCGTGGTGCTGTCGCTGCGGGCGCACCACCTGGTCACCCAGCCGCTGCTCGCCGTCGGCCTGGTGGCCGTGATCAGGAGGATCCTCTTCGTGCTCAGCAGCGAGGCAGCGGCGAGCACCGCCGAACTGGCCCTGCTGATCGCGATGGTCGCCGTCTTCGTCGCCGCGCTGATCTTCGTATCGAGATACGACCGTACCGAAACCTGACGTCGGGCTGGCGGGACTCGAACCCGCGGCCTGCCGGAGCGACCCGACCGAGTACCGGGGCCCCGGACGTCATGTCGGCGATACTCGGGGACGTTGCCCAGACTCGGACAGTCGGCTGTCCGTGGCGCGCGATGCGTCATCCCGGAACGCTAGACTCTGGTACGCACGGGCTGTAGCGCAGTTTGGCTAGCGCGCCGCGTTTGGGTCGCGGAGGTCGCCGGTTCGAATCCGGCCAGCCCGACGCTGTGATGGCTTCGGACATCGAGGACACCGGGCTGCTGCCCAGTGAGGCAGGCAACGCTTTTCCCTTGCCGGCGGAGGCCGGGGATGGTTACCCCGTGGCAATTCAGGATGACCAGCGAGGTCAGGCCGGAAATCGCCGTGCTGCTCGAAGCTCCCGACGGGAAGGACCGCGCGCTTGGCGTCTCTTCCTTTTTCGTCTGTTGTTGTCGTGCCAGGCAGGACCGCCATCGCCCCGGCAGGCCGGCGCGGCCAGCGATAGTCCCGTAACCCGCCCCGTCGGTGCCGCATAGGTGCCAATGGCTGGCATATGGCTTGGTGATTTCCCCCGGCCCCGGTGCCCTTGTAGCGTCGCGTACGACGTTCGCGCGGGTTGCGTGCGACGGAAGAAGGGGAGCGAGCGGGCAGGATGGGGCGGCTTGACGGCAAGGTCGCGCTGATCAGCGGGACCGCGCGGGGCATGGGCCGCGCGGCGGCGCTTGAGTTCGCCACGCAGGGCGCCGCGGTATTCGGCTGTGACCTGGATGAGAAGGCGAACGCGGAGACGGTCCGGCTCGTCAGCGAGGCCGGCGGTGTAATGGCGGCGCTCGCGCCGGTCGACCTGGCAAGCGCCAGCGGCGCGCGGGCGTGGGTGGACGCGGCGGTCGCGGAGTTCGGCGGCCTGGACATCCTCTACAACAACGCTTCCGCACTGCGCAACGGCCCGCTCATGGAGCTGTCCGACGCTGATTGGCACTTCACGATCAAGAACGAGCTGGACATCGTCTGGTATTCAGTGCGCGCCGCCTGGCTCGAACTGGTCAGCCGCGGTGGCGGGTCGATCGTCAACGTCGCCTCGATCGCCGCGAAGCTCGGCGCCCGGTTCGCCGGCCAGGTGCCGCATGGCTCGGCCAAGGGCGGGGTGCTGGCCATGACCAAGCACCTGTGCGTGGCCGGCGGCGCGTACGGGATCAGGGTGAACGCCATCCTGCCCGGCCTGATCTACACCCCCGAGACCGCCCGGTATATCGACGACCCGGACGGGCCGCTGCCCGGGATCCTCGCGAAGATCCCCCTCGGCAGGTACGGGCACGCGCATGAGGTCGCCAAGCTCGCTGCGTTCCTGGCAAGTGACGACGCCGCGTTCATCACCGGAGCGGAGATCGCTATCGACGGCGGCGATGGATCGGTGGCCGCGTAGCTGAAGGGGCTGAAATGAGGTTCGCACGCTATGAATATCAGGGGGCCGTCATCGACGGAGTGCTCGGGGCCGGCGACCGGCTGCACGGGCTTGCCCCCGGCCAGGACATCGATGGCGTGATCGGGCGCGGGGGGCTCGCCGCCCTGCTCGACTCTGGCGCCGCCGCGCTGCGCGGTACGTCAGGCCCGGCGGTTGCCGACGTCCGGCTGCTCCCACCGCTGCATCCCGCCTCGATCCGCGACTCCGTCTCATTCGAAGCGCACGTCGAGGGTGCCCGCAAGTCCCAGGAGGGAGCCGTAGACCCAGTGCCGCAGCGGTGGTACGAGGCGCCGTGTTTCTTCTTCACCAGCCCGCATGCCTGTATCGGTGCCTTCGATGATGTGGAGCGCTTCCCGGACTGCGAGCAGTTCGACCTCGAACTGGAAGTGGGCGTCGTCTACGGCGCCTACGGGAAGAACCTCACGCCGGAGGAAGCCGAGACCGGGATCGTCGGATACACGATCTTCAACGACTGGTCGGCGCGGGATCTGCAGCGCCTGGAAGGCCAGCTGCCCTTCGGTTTCTTCAAGGGCAAGGACGGCGCGCACACGCTCGGCCCCTACCTGGTGACCGCGGACGAGCTTGAGCAGCACAAGACCGTCGATGGCTTCCTCGACCTGACGATGCGCGCGTCTATCAACGGCCAGCTGCTCGGCGAGGACTCCCTGGCCAACATGGCGTTCACCTTCCCGGAGCTGATCAGCTTCGCCTCCCGCGGCTCGGTGGTCGCTCCGGGTGATGTCCTGGCCTCGGGAACCTGTCAGCGTGGTTGCCTCACGGAGATCTGGGGCCGGGCCGGCGAGCGGGTCCCGCCGCCGCTGGTCCCCGGCGACGTGGTCACGTTGGAGGTCGAGGCCATCGGCACGATCAGCAACCGCGTGGTCGAGCCCGCTCCGTTCCCGCCGGTCCCGCACGCACGCAAGGGCCAGCCGCGCGGTCCGAGGCACTAGGCCGCGGGCCGCGGGCCGCGGGCCGCGCGTTACCTTGTGCCGTGAGCCACGGCCAGCGCGTCCGTGATCGACTTGGCGCCGCCGTGCGCTGTGTGGCCGCCGTCGACTGGGATCTCCGCCCCGTTGATGTACGATGCGCGGGCCGATAGCAGGAAGACGACCACATCGGCGACCTCCTCCGGGCGCCCCTCCCGGCCCGCGAGGGTCTGCGTCACGCTGGCCTGGACGAACACCGGATCGGCGCCATCCAGGATCGGCGTGTCGATCGGGCCGGGATGCACCGCGTTCACCCGGATGCCGCGCCTGGCGAGCTCGAGTGCCGCGACCCGGGTCAGTCCGCGCAGGCCCCACTTCGAGACGGTGTACGCGAGCGCGTGGTGTGCGGTCAGCCCTGCGATGGAGCCGATGTTCACGATCGCGGCGTCATCGTTTTCCGGCATCAGCGGGACCATGGTCCGGATGCCGAGCATGGCTCCGGTGAGGTTGATCCCGATGACCCGCTCCCAGCCGGCCAGGTCCATGTCGAGCAGCCGCGCCCGGTAGGGGACGCCGGCGTTGTTGACTAGCCCATGGACCGGACCGCCGGCCAGGTGTGCCGCCAGGCCGGCCCACTGTTCCTCGCTTGATACGTCCAGGTGCCAGTACTCCATGGAGCCCGGGCCGGCCGTCGTCAGCCGGGCTGCCAGTGCCCTGCCCTCGCTGTCGAGGACATCCGCGCCGATAACCCGCGCCCCCTCGCGGACCAGGATCTCCGCCTCTGCGGCGCCCTGGCCGCGCGCGGCTCCGGTGACAACGACCGTCCGGCCGCTCAGTCCGCAGTCCATCGCCTATGCCTCCGGCGCTCGGATCGGGTCGTGTAGCAGTCCGCCAAGCACCCCCGTGCCGAGTGTCTGCATCAGGTCCGCCGTGAACGCGCCGTCCGGCGCGGTGCGCACCACGGGCACGGGCCCGTCGGCGGCGAACACGGACACACCGCGCTCGTCATGGCCGGTCACGACCCGGCGGGGAATGGAGGGCATCGCAAGCTCCGCATTCATCGCTGCTGGCAATTGCTTGGCTTCATCTCAACACGGCGCGGTCGTCGCGGGCAGTGCACCAGCGATCGGGTTTGGTGATGGCTGGTATGCACAGCGCGCCGTCGGCTCAGTAGACCGCGCGCCCACCGGACAGGTCGAACGTCGCGCCGGTGCTGAACGAGCATCGCTCGGAGGCGAGCCAGGACACGAGCTCAGCCAGTTCCTGCGGTCGGCCCATGCGGCCCATCGGGATGCGCGACAGAAACAGCCGCCGCTCCTCTTCCGGCGCCTTGTCGGTGAGGCCAGCGTCGATCACTCCTGGCACGACGCAGTTCACCAGGACACCGGTCTTGGCCGTCTCCTTGCCCACTGACTTGGTGAAGGCGATCACGCCGGCCTTGGACGCGGAGTATGCGGACATGTCCGGATTGCCGTCCTTCCCCGCGATTGAGGCGATGTTCACGACCCGGCCGTAGCCTCCGGCGATCATCGGCGGCAGGCAGGCGCGGGTGCAGTGGAACACGCCGACGAGGTTGACCATGATCACCCGCTGCCAGGCGCCTGGCGGGTAGGCGGTCACCGGCGCGGTCGGGCCGGCGATGCCGGCGTTGTTGACTAGGACGTCGACGCGGCCCCACCGGCCGAGCACGGCGTCGCGCATCGCCGCGGCGGAGTCCGGGTCGGTCACGTCGACTCGCACCATCAGCGTCTGCTCCGTCCCCGGCCCGGAGTCGGCCGCGGTGGGGGCGTCGATGTCCGCGATCGCCACGCGGAATCCGTCGGCGCGCAGCCGCGCCGTGATCGCGCCGCCGAGGCCGCCGACCCCCCCGGTGACGATCGCCACCCGTGCGTTTGCCGAGGTCATCGCGGAATCAGCCCTCCATCCACGCACAGCGTCTGGCCGGTGAGCGCGGCGGCGGCGTCCGAGGCGAGGAACGCCACCGTGGCGGCCACGTCGCCGGGCGCCAGCGGGCGCGGCAGCGCCTGGCGGGATACCACGTCCTCGAACAGCGCGGCGGGCTGGCCGACCCGGGCGGCGGGGGTGTCGGTCAGCCCGGGCGCGACGCAGGTGACCGCGATTTCGTCCCCGCCGAGTCCGACGGCGAGGGTCCTGGCCAGCGCGATCAGCGCGCCCTTGCTGGTGATGTAGGCGAGCATGTCACCGGCGGGCGGCGACCAGACGGTGTCGGAGGCTATGAAGATGATCCGGCCGAAACCGCGCGCCGCCATGCCAGGAGCGAACGCCTGGGCCAGCAGCAGCGCCGCCTCCACGTTGACCGCCTGGACCCGCCGCCAGCCGGCTAGGTCTACCGCGGCCAGGTCCGCCTTGTCGAAGGCGGCCGCGGCGTGCACCAGCACGTCGCAGCGGCCGTGCGCGCGCAGCACGGCGGCGGCGGCGGCGTGCACCTGGTCAGCGACAGACAGGTCGACCGGCGGGTCGCCGGCCTGGTCGAGGACCGCCACGGTATGCCCGCGGGCGGCCAGTTCCGCCGCGATCGCGCCGCCGATGGCGCCCGCGCCGCCGGTGATCACGGCCACCCGGCCCGCATGTTCTCCCATGACCGGGAACGTAACACCGAGCAGGCGCCGCTATGTCAGGCATTGCCAATGGGAATTCACCGCGGAGGGGCGCGCCCGATCCGGCTCAGCGCTGCCGCGGTACCGGGCTGAGCGCGCCCGCCGTGTCGCGCAGCACTCCGCGCAGCCAGGACAGCGCGGGGTCGGCGGACCGGGTGGGGTGCCACCAGGCGGCCTCGATCAGTTCCACGGTGCCGAACGGCGGCTCCACCACGAGCACCCCCGCCGGGTCCGCCACCCGGCGAGCCAGCCGCTCGGGGACGATCGCCAAGAGGTCCGTCCCGGCGACGACGAACGGCAGCGGCAGCCACCCGGTGACCCGGACCTGTACCCGCCGCCGCACGCCGAGTTCGTCAAGTACCCGCTCGGGCGGGTTCAGCCCGCCATGGCCGAATGAGGCAGCCGCCTGCGGCAGCGCGCCGATGTCCTCGAGCGACAGCCAGCCGTCCCGCAGCCGGGGGTTGGCCGGATCCACCACACACACGAACCGGTCGCGGAACAGCACCTCGGACTCGCCGGGAAAGGCGAACCCCATTGGGCCGATGAGCAGGTCGTGCTCGCGCAGCCGCCGGTCGCTGTCCTGCATGTCCCGCGGGATCGGCGACAATCGCAGCCCCACCATCGGGGCCTGCTCGTGCACCCGGCGCAGCAGCGGCTCGATGAGCACGGTCACCGCGTAGTCCGACAGCGTGATGCTGAAGACCTGCTCGCTCTTGCCGGGCACGAACGTCTCGGTCCGTCCGAAGGCCGCGTCCACCAGCCGCAGCGACTCCGACACCGCGGGTAGCAGCGACTTCGCCAGCGGCGTCAGGCAGTAGTCCCGCCCGTTCCTGACCAGCAACTCGTCCTTGTAGTGGCGCCGAAGCCGGCCGAGCGCGATCGACATCGAGGGCTGGCTCAGGCCGAGCCGCGCTCCGGCGTGCGTGACGTTCTCCTCCTCGAGAAGCGCTCGCAATGTCACGAGCAGGTTGAGATCGACGCCTCCGAGCGGCATGCCCATATGCTGGCATTTACCTGGGAAAATGTCACGAGTTGTTTACCGGACTGTAATTGGAGGCGGAGCTTCTCCATGGCGGGCGTCTCCTCGATCGACCTCAACCTTCTTATCGCGCTTGGCGCGCTGCTTGAGGAGCGGAACCTGACGCGGGCCGGGGAGAAGACCAACATGAGCCAGCCCGCGATGAGCGCGGCGCTGGCCAGGCTGCGCCGTCACTTCGGCGACGAGCTGCTCGTGCGGGACGGCCGCCAGTACCGGCTGACACCGCTGGCCGAGGGGCTGCTGCCCGACGTCCGTGACGCGCTGCGCCAGGTGGAGCGGACGCTGGAGGCGCGGCCGGAGTTCGATCCGGCGACGAGCACGAGGACGTTCTCGCTGGCGATGTCCGATTACGCGGTCACCGTGCTGGTCGACCCGCTGCTCCGGCGGGTGCAGGAGCTGGCCCCTGGGGTCGGGCTGACGGTGAATCCGATCCCCCCCGACATGCACGAGACCGACCGGGGCCTGCTCCAGCACGACCTGATGATCGCCCCGCTGGGCTTCCCGTTTCCAGGGGAGTCGGAGGAAATCTTCCGCGACAGGTACGTGTGCCTCATCGACCCGGGCAACCTGCGGCTGGTTGGCGGCGCCCTCAGCCTGGCCGACTTCGGTGAACTGCCGCAAGCCGTCGCCACGTTCGGGCAACGGGAGGTGCTCAATCAGGCGGAACTGGCGCTCACGGTGCTCGGCGTCCCGCGCCACGTCCAGGTGACCACGGTCGGCTGGCTGCCGCTGCCGTTCGTGGTGGCCGGGACCGATCTGGTCGCGGTCGTCCCCGAACGGCTGGCCAGGCGGGTAGCAGGCACCGCAGGGGTGACGGTGTGCGAGCCGCCGTTCGGGACCATCGAGCTGGTCGAGGCCGTGTGGTGGCACCCCACCCGCAGCGGCGACCAGGCGCTGCGCTGGCTGCGGTCGATCGCCGCGGAGGTGGCCGCCCCATTGTGACCTGGCTGCTCATGCCAGGTATTGGTGATCGATATTTTGCAGGTCACAGGCCCGCTCTTACGATTCCGGCAACTGATCGGACGGCGGGGAGGTGGCCGTGGCGTACACCCCGGGCAGCCACGCGGGCCCGTTCGCGGTGGGCATGTTCGCCGACGGCCGCCGCGAGTTCGCCGGCCTGGTTGCTGGCGAGCGGGTGCGCGAGATCGGCGCGGACACCGGGGCGCTGCTGCGCGACTGGGACGCCGCCCTGGCCTGGCTCGGCGAGCTGGCCGCAGGCGACGGCGGTGGCCGTGACTGGCGCCCGCTTGCGGAGGGCTTGCGCGTGCTGCCCCCGGTCCGCCCTGGGCAGATCCTGCAGTCCGGCGCCAACTACCGGCAGCACGTGATCGACCTGCACGTCGCCGAGGGCGGGGACCGGGCCGAGGCGGAGGCGCTCATGGATGCCCGCGCCGCGACCGGCGAGCCGTACATTTTCACCGGGCTGCCGAGTGCGATGTGCGGGCCCGCCGACGACGTGGTCCTCCCAGTCGAGGGCACCAGGCACGACTGGGAGCTGGAAATCGCGGTGGTGATCGCCAAGCCCGTCCGGCGGGTCAGCCGCGACGACGCGATGGGATGCGTCGCCGGCTACACGATCTGCAACGACATCACCACCAGGGACCTGGTGTACCGGCCGGACCTGCAGCGGATTGGCACCGACTGGACACGGGCGAAGAACCGGCCCACATTCCTGCCCACCGGGCCCTACCTGGTGCCGACGGCCTTCGCCGGCGACCCGGCCGACATGTTGATCACGCTGCGGCACAACGGCGTCGTCCGGCAGCACGAACTGGCCAAGGACATGATCTTCGACGTCCCGCGGCTGGTGTCCTACGCCTCCGCGCTGGTCCCGCTGTCGCCGGGGGACCTGCTGCTCACCGGCTCGCCCGCCGGGAACGGCGCACACTGGGGTGTCTTCCTCGCGCCCGGCGACGTCATGGAGGCGGAGATCACCGGCCTCGGCCGCCAGCGGAACACCTGTGTTAGCGAGAGGGTCACCACACATGCCTGAAGGGCTCATCACCCACCTTCGCCACGTCGACATCGCCGTCCCGGATTACGCGAAGCAACTCGACTTCTACACGAGCGTCTGGGGGCTTACCCAGACCGGCGGCGATACCGGGGTCGCGTTCCTCGCCGCCGAAGGCTCGCCGGAGCAGTACGTGCTGCGGCTGCGCGAGGGCGGCAAGCGGCTCGACCTTATCGCGTTCGGCGCGGCCAGCCGCGCGCACGTCGACGAGCTCGCGCAGCGGCTGGCGGCGGCCGGGGTGAGGCTGGTCAGCGAGCCCGGCCCGGTCGGCACCCCCGGCGGCGGCTACGGATTCAGGTTCTTCGACATCGACGGCCGCACGATCGAAGTGTCCTGCGATGTGGCGGTGCGCGCGCACCGGCTGGTCGAGGAGAAGGAGGCGATCCCGGTCCGCCTGTCGCACGTGGTGCTGAATTCTTCCGACATCGACGCGACGCGGGACTGGTACGCCAGCCACCTCGACTTCCGGCTGTCGGACACCCTCCGCGGCGTCATGCACTTCATGCGCTGCAACCCGCGCCACCACAGCTTCGCGATCGCCCGCGGCCCGCACGTGTCAGTGCACCACATCTCGTTCGAGATGCGCGGCCTGGACGAGTACATGCGCGGCAGCGGGCGGGTGATTCGCTCCGGCGCCCGGTTCATCTGGGGTCCGGGCCGGCACCTGGCAGGCGACAACACCTTCAGCTACTTCCTCGATCCGCAAGGCAACACGATCGAGTACACCACCCAGCTTCAGGAACTCGACGAAGACAGCTGGCACCCGCACATCTACGACATGCGCGACCCGGCTGTCCAGGACCAGTGGGGAACGGCGAACCCGATGAACGAGCTCGTCGCGAAGGAAAGCTTCAACGACGTCGACCCGGGGCTCTTCAAGGCCCCGCCCCTATAAGGAGAACCGAATGAGACATAAAACCGTGCGGCTGACGCTTGGCCTCGGTGGCGCGCTGCTGCTCGCCGCGGCCACCGCGTGCTCGTCGAGCTCGTCGACCACGACCGCGCCGAGCTCGTCGAGCTCACCGACGGCGAGTGCTAGCTCCGCGTCCGCGCTCACCGGGAGCTGCGGGACGATCCCGGACATCGCCTACAACGACCAGAGCGGGCTGGTGGCCTCGCTGGGCAGCTACGCCGCGAACTACGACGGCTTTGACGGCACGATCTACAAGTCGCCCTGGTCTACCTGGAAGGGCCTGACCGGCAAGATCAAGGTCGGCATCCTCATCGACGGCCTGAGCAACGGCTTCCAGCCCGTGCTCGAGAGCTCGCTCGAGTCCGACCTGCAGGCCTACGGCTACTCCACGATCGCGCTCGTGCCGTCTTCGGCCTCGGTGACGGACCAGCTGCAGGGGTATCAGACGCTGCTCAACGATGGCGTCAACATGATCATCGCCCAGGCGCAGTCCCCGACCGCGTACAACTCGCTTATCGACAAGGCGGCCAAGGAAGGCATTCCGACGATCGGCGTGCTGAACGAAATCGCCGACGCGAACGCGGTCAACGTGGTGCCGAACTCGGTGCTCGGCGGTATGAAGCTCGCGCAGTTCGTGGTGCAGCAGGCGAAGGGCAAGGGCCTGGTCCTGTTCCTCCACGGGATCCCCGGGGTGCCGATCGACACCGACACCGCGAATGGCGCGAACGACGTGCTGAAGCTCTGCCCGCAGATCACGACCAACGAGTCGATCGTGACCCAGTTCGAGGCGTCGATCGCCAAGCAGCAGGTGCTGAGCTACCTCAACACGCACCCCCAGCCGGTGGCCGGCGTGATCACGGCGGGGCCGTTCACCTCCGGCGTGATCGAGGCGTTCGAGCAGGCCGGCCGGACCGTCCCGGTCATCACGAACAACGGCCTGGACGACGGTGGCCTCGCCTACTGGCTGCAGCACGAGTCAACCTTCGACGGTGTCGCGCTGGCGAACACCCCCAACGGCCTGGCCTACGCGGCGTCTGTCGTGGCGCACAAGATGCTGATCGGCGACGGCGTGAAGATCAACACGCTGGCGATCGACCCGCCGCTGGCGACCAGCGCCGACCTGACGCAGTACGTGGACGTGAGCTCGAGCTGGACGATCAACTCCGCTGGAACCGCGATCGGCCCGCCAAGCGCGTACGTGTCTGGCGCCTACATTGACTCCATCTTCACCAAGTGAGACTCCGGCAGGCCTGACGGCAAAGGCGGGCTCGGTCGCGCTGCGCGTCACCGGGCTCGCCAAGGCCTTCGGCCCGACGGTGGCCCTGCGCTCCTGCTCGGCGGAGTTCCGCGCGGGCGAGGTGCACGCGATCATCGGCGAGAATGGCTCGGGCAAGTCCACCCTGGTGAAGATCCTCACCGGGGTGCACCGGCCGGACGCCGGGTCCGTCGAGCTCGCGGGCACCGCCGGACGCCTGGTTGCGGCGCCCGCGCTGCGCAGCCCGGCCGCCGCCATCAGCGCGGGGATCATGGCGGTGTTCCAGGAGGTGCTCGTCGTCGACTCCCGCTCGGTCCTTGACAACGCCTGGCTCGGCGCGGACACCACGTTCGGCGCTCCCCTGCCCGATCCCGAGCGCCGACGACGGGCGAGGGCGGCGTTCGCCGAACTGCTGCCCGGCGGCATCGACCTCGACGCCCCCGCCGGCGCGCTTCCCCTGTCCCAGCGGCAGGCATGCGCGATCGTCCGCGTGCTGCTGCGCGAGCCGCGGGTGCTGATCCTGGACGAGGCGACGTCCGCGCTCGACGTCGCCACCAGGGACCGGCTGTTCGTCGCGATCGGACGCCGTCGCACGGGCGGGATGTGCATGCTGTTCATCTCGCACCGGATGGACGAGATCGGCGAGATCGCCGACCGCGTGACCGTGCTGCGCTCGGGAGAGTCCGTGGGCACGCTGACCCGCGCCGAGGCCACGCCGGACAAACTCGTGCAGCTGATGACCGGCACGGACCACCTGGCCGGCGGCAAGAGCGCGCACCAGCGGCTCGAGCGCCCCGCGTCGGCCGATGGCGTGCTCGAGGTGCGCGACCTGAGGCTGCGGCCGGGCGCGGCGCCGGTATCTTTCACGCTCAGCGCGGGGGAGGTCGTCGGACTGGCCGGGCTCGAGGGTCACGGACAGGACGAGTTCCTCCGCGCGCTTTGGCAGGGTCATCAGAACGGCCAGGTGCTCCGCGTCACCGGTCCGGTTCAGACGCCTATCCGGTCCGCCCGGCACGCGGCTGCGCTCGGCATCGGCTACGTGCCGCGGGATAGGCGGGCCGAATCGTTGTTCGCGCCGCTGTCGGTCCAGGAGAACTTCGGCGTGGTCACGTCCCGCGCCGACCGCAGGGCCGGCCTGCTGTCCCATGCCGCGCTGCGCGGCCGGCTCGCCGCCTACCGCGAGAGCCTTGGCATCCGGATGGGCAAGCCCACGGACCTCATCACCACGCTGTCGGGCGGCAACCAGCAGAAGGTCGTCATTGCCCGCTGGCTCGCCCGCGAGCCGCGAATCCTGCTGCTCAACGACCCGACCCGCGGCATCGACCTCGGCGCCAAACGTGATATCTACATGCTGCTCGACAAGCTCGCCGCCGACGGGGTCGCGGTCGTGATGCTGTCCACCGAGGTGGACGAGCACGTGGAGCTGATGGACCGGGTGCTCGTCTTCCGCGAGGGGACCGTGGGCGCCGTCGTGGAACGCGACGGGCTGTCGCGCGCCGCCCTGGTGTCCGCCTTCTTCGGTCAGGAGGGCAGCCGATGACGCGCTTCCTGCGATCCCGGCCATACGCGTTCGCGCTCGCGGTGTTCGTGGCGCTGCTGATCGCCAACATCGTCGCGCAGCCCAGGTTCGCGAGCCCCTCCAACTGGGCCGAAACGCTGGCCATCTTCGCGCCGTTCGCGATCGCCGCCCTCGCGTCCACACCCGCGATCATGTCCGGCGGCGGGGGCATCGACATCTCGATCGGCCCGCTGATGACCGTGATCGACATGGTCATCGTGGCCGACCTGCTGCCACACGGACTCGGCTCGGTGTGGATCGTCGTGCCCTTCTGCCTGGTCGCGGGCGCCACGGTGGGCGCGCTCAACGGCACGCTCGTCACCGTGCTGCGCTTCCAGCCGGTGGTCGCGACGCTGTGCATGAACTTCATTCTCACCGGCCTGGCTACCCAGATCGAGGGCGCGACCACGCCGCAGGGCTCCACCTGGTGGACCAATGACCTGGCCAACTCGTTCGGCCCCATCCCCGGCGGGCTGATCTCGATCGGGTTCGTGCTGCTGGTCTGGCTCGCGCTGTCCCGCACCGCCTACCTGCGGAACCTGTACGCGACCGGCGGCGACGACGCCACCGCGTTCTCCGCCGGCGTGGACGTGACCAGGGTCAGGGTCTACGCCTACGCGACCGGCGGCCTGTTCGCCGGCGTCGGCGGGCTCGCGCTGATGGCGGTGCTGCGGGAGGGCGAGGCGGGCGACGCGACGATGTACACGCTGGTCGCGCTGGCCGCGGTGGCCCTCGGCGGCACGGCGTTCACCGGCAAGCGCGGCAGCCTTATCGGCTCGCTGTTCGGCGCCGGGTGCATGTACCTGATCACGAACGTGCTCAGCGCCGCCCGCGTGCCGGACACCTGGACGGACGCGATCTACGGTGCCCTGCTGATCATCGCCGTGATCTTCGGCGCCGGGCTGGCGAGCGCGACCCAAGCGAGGACCGCATGACAACGATCAGCGCGGCACCGCGGCAGCTGGCGTCCCGGCACCACATCGCCGACCTGCAGCGACGCTTCCCGCTGCTGCAGGTCACCGCGCTGGCGGTGCTCTACCTCGTCGGCGCCGTCACGATCCCCGGCTGGATGTCGCGGGACACGATCTCCTCGATGCTGGTCATGGCCGCGCTGCTCGGGCTCGCCGGGGCCGGGCAGACGGTTGTGGTGCTCGGCGGCGGCATCGACTTTTCCGTCGGCTCCTTCATCACCGCGGGCGGCGTGTTCATCACCGAGCTCACCAGCGTGGACAACTGGCCGGTGTGGGCCGCCATCGCGCTCTCGGGCGCGGTGGCCGTCACCGGCGGCGCGCTCAACGGCGTGATCTCCTACCGGTTCCGCATCGAGCCGCTGGTCGTGACCCTCGGGGTCGGCTCGCTGCTGACCGGGGTGCTCACCGGCTGGACCAGCGGCGCGGTGACCGGTACCCCGCCGAACTGGACGGATTCGGCCGTCTCGGTCACCACGAGCACGTTCGGCATCCCCGTGCCGCCGGTCGTGGTCATCTGGGCGGTGCTCGCCGTGGTCGCCGGGATCGTGCTGGCCAGGACCAGGGCCGGGCGCAGCGTGTACCTCATCGGGACCAACCCGGTCGCCGCGAGGCGGGTCCTGGTCCGCACCGGCTGGACATGGACCGCGGGGTTCATCGTGAGCGCGCTGGTGGCCACGTTCGTGGGCATCCTGCTGGCCGGGGACGGCGGCGGGAACCTGGACGCCGGCGACCCCTACCTGTTCCTTGCGCTTACCGCGGTGATCGTCGGCGGCACGATGTTCGGCGGGCGGGGCGACTACTGGCGCACGGTGCTCGGCGCGCTCATCCTGACCGTCGTCACCTACCTGCTCGAGGCCCACAACTACAGCGCCGGCGTGCAGGAGATGGTCTACGGGCTGCTGATCATGATCGTGGTCGCCATGTACGGCCGGGAGCGGAAGGTAAGGGACAGGGTATGAACCTGCGGCACCACCACGTCGGGCTCTCGGTATCGGACTTGGAGCGGGCGAAGAGATGGTACGCGGACGTGCTTGGGATGACCGAGGGCTACGCGTTCGAGATACCGCCCTTCGGGGTGCGCGGCTGCTTCATGGTCGGCCACGGCACCCGGGTGGAGCTTTTCGAGCGGGCTGGCTCTGCCCAGGGCATCGGCGGGCAGGATCCGCCAGCCGCGTTGCTCACCCGCGGCTACGGCCACGTCGCGTTCGTCACGAGCGACCTAGACGGCGCCTTCACCGGGGTCGTCGCGTGCGGCGCGGTGCCGGTGTGGGAGCCCCGGCCATCCCCGGAGCCAGGAGTGCGGATGGCCTTCATCGCTGACGTCGACGGCAACCTCATCGAGTTCGTCGAGGCTGCCTCCGACCGTGGCGCATGAGCCGCCCCATGGCAGCCATCATGGCCGGGCACGCATGACCGAGCCCACGGGAAGCACCCTCACCGACGCGCTCGCCGAGGCCAGGCGCAAGTACCGGAACTGGGGCCGATGGGGCCCGGACGACGCGCTCGGCACGCTGAACTACATCGATGACGGCAAGCGTTCCGCCGCGGTCGCAGTTGCCCGCGCCGGCCGCGTGTTCTCGCTGGCCCTTGAGTTCAACAGGGACGGGCCGCGCAGCGGCAGCCGCGGCCGGGGCAATCCGATCCACACCATGCTCGACTCGGGCCTGGAAGCCGCCGCGGGCGCGCAGGGCCTTCCCCATGGCTTTGGCGACGCCGACGACGTCGTGTTTATGCCGCTTCGGGCAGGTACCCACTGGGACGGCCTCGGACATGTATACGACAAGGGGTTCGCCTGGAACGGGCGGCGCTGCGAGGACGTGGTGACCGGAGCCGGCGACCAGGTGACCGGTGTCGAGCGGCAGGCGGCCTCGTTCGTCACCCGCGGCGTGCTGCTCGACGTGGGCCGCGCCGTCGGCGACGGGGAACTGCCCGACGGTTTCGTGATCACCGAGCACCACCTGCGGACGACGATCGCGGCACAAGGGCCGTCATCCGCGATCGACCGCGGCGACATCGTGCTGGTCAGGACCGGCCAGCTGGCCCGCTGCCGCCGCCTGGCCGGCTGGGGCGGGTACACGACGGGGGCGGCGCCAGGCCTGTCGTTCGGTGTGCTCGGCTGGCTGCACGGCAGCGAGATCGCCGCCGTCGCGACCGACACGTTCACCGTCGAGGTCAGGCCGCACGAGTTCGACCCGCCCTGCGTCCTGCCCCTGCACCAGATCGCGATTCCCAACATCGGGCTCTTCCTCGGGGAGATGTTCGACACCGACGCGCTGGCCGCCGACTGCGCCGCCGACGGAGTCTACGAGTTCCTCCTGGTCGCCGCGGGCCTGCCGATCACCGGCGGGGTCGGCGCGCCGGTCAACCCCATCGCCATCAAATGACGCCGCCATCCGCAGATTGGAGCCCCAGTGGAACGAGCCGACTTCGACACTTACATCAGCCGCTTCAACAAGGAGGATCCAGGGGCCTTCGAGGACTACATGGCGCCCGACGTCCACATGCTGAACGGCACTCTTGCGCTCAATGGCGTTGCCGAGGTGAAGGAGCACTACGCGCGGATCTGGCGTTCGATGCGCGAGTCGCTCAACGTCGAGCGGTTCGTCAGCGACGAGCAGACCGCCGCGATCCAGATGCACACCCATTTTGCGGTGCTTACCGAAGACCCTAACTCACCCTTCGGCCTCATCCGTGCCGGCGAGACTTTCGACTTCCATGGCCTGATCATGTACCGGTTGCGCGCGGACGGGAAGTTCGCCGATGTCAGGGTCGCCTACAACAGCTTCATCTACACCCGTGCCGACGGCACCGCTACCGACCTCGGGATACCGCACTGATGCCCGGACCGTTCACCGGCCGGCTGCTGCGCCCCGGCGATGAGGGGTTCGGCGACGCCGCGGTCGGCCGGATCTTCAACAAGCGGCGGCCGTCCCGGCGGCCGGCCGCCGTGCTGTGCGCCGCCGATGCCGCCGACGTGGCAGCCGGGGTGCGGCTGGCCCGCGAGGAGGGGCTGCGGGTCGCCGTCCGCTCCGGCGGGCACAGCTGGGCCTCCTGGTCGCTGCGGGACAACACGCTGCTCATCGACTTGGCCGCCTTTACCGGCCTGAGCTATGACGAGGAAACGGGAATCGTCACCGCCGGCCCGGCGGTTCGCGGCGGCAGCGACCTCGACCCGTTCCTCGCCGCCCAGGACCGGTTCTTCGCCGGCGGGCACTGCCCGACCGTGGGAATCGGCGGCTTCCTGCTGCAGGGCGGGATGGGCTGGAACTGCCGAGGCTGGGGCTGGGCGGCGGAGTCCATCGCGGCGGCCGAGGTAGTTACCGCGGGCGGCGAGATCCTCTGGTGCGACGAGGCCGACAACGCCGACCTGTTCTGGGCGGCGCGCGGGGGCGGGCCCGGATTCTTCGGCGTGGTCACGGCGTTCCGGCTGCGCACCAGGCCAAGGTACCGCGAGCTGACCCAGACCACCTACGTGTACCCGGCGTCGGTGGCGGCCGAGGTGCTCGCCTGGCTGCACGCCGCACGTCACGACGTGCCGCGGTCGGTCGAGCTTGTCGCGGTCGGCATCACTCCGCCGCTGCCGCCGGAGCTTGACGGCGGCGGGCCGGCCCTGGTCGTGGACGGGGTCACCTTCGATGGCGGCCCGGCCGCGCTTGCCGCGCTGGACACCTGTCCGGTCGCGGGCAAGGCCCTGGTCCGCAAGATCGGCCAGCCGGTGACGATCTCCGAGCTGCGGGCCGAGCAGCTGCGCGCCAATCCCGAAGGGCACCGCTACTTCGTCGACAATGCCTATCTCGCCGGCGATCCCGGGTCGCTGATCCCGGCGCTGACGCCGGCGTTCACCGGGCTGCCGACGGCCAAGTCATTTTCTCTCTGGTTCGACCTCGCTGGCAGGCCGGCCTCGCCTGAGCCTGGCCGGCCGATGCCGGACATGGCGCTGTCCCTGCAGACCGACATCTACTTCGCCACCTATGTCGTGTGCGAGTCGCCAGCCAGCGACCCGCACTGCCGGAGCTGGGTCGATGACACGATGCGCCGCCTGAGGCCGTTCGCGGCCGGCTGCTACCTGGGCGACAGCGACTTCACCGTCCGGCCCGACCGGTTCATGAGTGACGCCGCCTGGCAGCGCTTCGGCCAGATCCGCGCCGCCCGCGACCCCGGCCGGCTCTTCGCGGGTTACGACATCGCGGACGAGTCCGCGCTGAACCGTCCCGCCGGGGCCATCGACCGTGACCGACCGATCCCGACAGACCCAGGACGTGGAGTGTTACCGGCAATGAGCAAGGCATACCTGAAGAAAGCGGTTCCCGCGGCGCAGGTCGCCGCCGGCCTGGCCGAGGTCAAGGAGACCGTCGGGGCCGTCATCGGCGACATCCGCGAGCGCGGCGACGAGGCGCTGCGGGAGTACTCGGCGAAGTTCGACAACTGGTCGCCGGAGAGCTTCCGGCTGTCCGCGGCGCAGATCGAGGACGTCGTGGCGGCCGTGCCTGAGCAGGTCATCACCGACATCCAGTTCGCACAGTCGCAGGTGCGACGGTTCGCCAGGGCGCAGCTCGCCTCGATGACCGAGATCGAGGTGGAGACCTTGCCCGGTGTCTTCCTCGGCCACAAGCACCTGCCGGTCCGCTCCGCAGGCGCGTACATTCCCGGCGGCCGGTACCCCCTCACCGCCTCCGCGCACATGACCGTGCTGACCGCGAAGGTGGCAGGCGTCGAGCGGGTCGCGGCCTGCACTCCGCCGATCCGCGGCGAGATTCCCGCGGCCACCGTCGCGGCGGCGCACCTGGCCGGCGCCGATGAGATCTACCTGCTCGGCGGCGTGCAGGCGGTCACGGCGCTCGCCCTGGGCACGCAGACGATCGGGAAGGTCGACCTGCTTGTCGGCCCAGGCAACGCCTACGTGGCCGAGGCGAAGCGGCAGCTGTTCGGCGAGGTCGGCATCGACTTGCTCGCCGGGCCGACGGAGATCTTGGTGATCGCCGATGGCGACGCCGACCCGCGGACCGTCGCGGTGGACCTGCTTTCGCAGGCCGAGCACGGCCCGGACTCCCCCGCCATCCTGGTCACCACCTCGCGGTCGCTTGGCGAGACCGTGCTGGCGTACATCGAGAAGATCCTGCCTGGCATGCCGACGGTGGACTTTGCCGGACCGGCCTGGCGCGATCACGGGCAGGTGATCGTCACAACAGACATCGATGAGGCGTTCGCGGTCGCGGACTCGTTCGCCTGCGAGCACGTGGAGGTGCTGACCGCCAGCCCGCGCGACGCGCTAGAGAAGATGCGCAGCTACGGCGCGCTGTTCCTCGGCGAGGGCACTTGCGTCTCCTATGGGGATAAGGTGATCGGCACCAACCACGTGCTCCCCACCCGCGGCGCGGCGCGCTACACGGGCGGCCTGTGGGTCGGCAAGTACCTCAAGACCGTCACCTACCAGGAGGTCCGCGACCCGCAGTCGTCCGCGCTACTCGGCGAGGTCTGCGGCCGCGCCTCCCGCGTCGAGCTCTTCGAGGGCCACGCCCGGTCCGGCGACATCCGCGCCGCGAACGTCCACGGCACCCGCCCGAGCTGGCTCGCCACAGCGCTGGACGCCGCGACACTGGACAGCAGTTGACGAGGGACACCGCGCGCCGCGGCGAGCTGGCCGGCCGCACCGCCCTGGTCACCGGTGCGGGCAACGGCCTCGGGCGGGCGATCGCGCTCGCCCTGGCCGGCTGCGGGGCGCGGGTGATCCTCACCGGGCGCACGGCGGCGACGCTGACGAAGACGGCATCCCTGATCAAGGACGAGCGCCTGGCGCGCGTCGCGCCGGCCGACGTGGCCTCGCCGGGAGCCGTCGCCGCGCTGCGGGAGGCGCTCGCGGCCGAGGAGATCGACCTCCTGGTCAACAACGCCGGGATCGGCGGGCCGGTCAAGGCGCTCACCGACATCGAACCGGGGGAGTGGGATGAGGTCTTCGGCGCCAACGTGCGGTCGGTCTACCTGATGTGCCGGGCGTTCCTGCCCGCCATGTACAACCGGGGCAGCGGCGACGTCGTCAACATCGCATCGGTCACCGGTAAGCGCCCGCTGACCAGGCGCGCCCCGTATGCGGCGTCCAAGATGGCGGTCCTCGGCCTCACCAGGACCCTCGCGTTCGAGGCCGGGCCGCTCGGCGTCCGCGTCAACTCGCTGTCTCCCGGACCCTGCCGGGGGGAGCGGATGACCCGCAACTTCACCAGGGAAGCCGCGGCCACCGGCACCACGTACGAGCAGGCAGAGCAGGCGTTCGTGTCCCGCGCCGCGCTGCACCGGCTGGTCGAAGAAGACGAGGTCGCTTCCGCCGTGCTCGCGATGCTCCGGATGCCCGGCCTGTGCGGTGCCGACATCGACCTGTCCGCCGGCATGATCGCACCGGCCTGAGAACACTCGAAACCATGACGCAGGAACTGACAATAGGGAGCACACCGTGAGCGTGTCGTCGGTGCTGATCGTCGGGGGCGGTATCACGGGCAGCGTGCTTGCCCTCGCGCTTGCGCAGCGCGGGGTCAGGGCCGACCTGGCCGAGATCACACCGCAGTGGCGCGGCACCGGCCACGGGATCACCGTCCAGGGCAACCTGCTCGCCGCGCTCGGCAAGGTCGGCGTGCTCGATGAGGTGCTGCGCCGGGGCGTGCCGTTCAACCTGCTGCGGATGCGGCAGGCCGACGGCACGCTGATCGCCGAGTTGCCGACGCCGCGCACCGGCGGTGACAGGCTGCCCGCCACCCTCGGCGCGCTGCGCTCAGACATCCAGGAGGTGCTCTGCGACCGGGTGTACGCCGCCGGCGTGCGGGTCAGCCTCGGGCTGAGCGTCCGCGCGATTGCCACCGGCGAGGGGCAGGCCCACGTCGAGTTCACCGACGGCAGCACCGGGCGCTACGACCTGGTGGTCGGCGCGGACGGCATCAGGTCCACCGTCCGGGCGATGCTCGGCATAACCACCGCGCCGCGGCCGAGCGGCATGTCGATCTGGCGGGTCGTCGCGGACCGCCCAGCCGAGATGGACTGCGCCGAGCTCTACTACGGCGGCCCTCGGTACAAGGCCGGATACAGCCCCATCTCGGCGGACAAGTGCTACGCCTACATCCTGGACACCGACGGCAGGCTCGGCGACTTCGGCGACCAGCCGGCCTGGCAGCTCATGTACGAGCGGTCCGACGGCTACGGCGGGACCTGGGGCAAGGTCCGCGACACCATCGGCCCGGACTCCAACGTCTCGCACACCAGGATCGAATGGCTGCTGGTGGACGACCCGTGGTACCGGGGGCGGGCGATCGTGATCGGCGACGCCGCCCACGCCTGCCCGCCGCTGATCGCCCAGGGCGCCGCCATGTGCGCCGAAGACGCCGTGGTCCTCGCCGAACTGGTCACCACCGACCTTCCGGTCCGGCAAGCGCTCCGGGCCTTCATGGCCCGGCGACTGCCGCGCGTCGAACTCGTCGTGCGCAACTCGATGCAGCTGGTGCGCTGGGAGATGGGCCTGGAACCGCACACGGACGCGGACGTCGCCGAGACCATGAGTTCCACCCTCGGCTTCCTCGCCGCCGCGGAGGCCTGACCTGATGACGTCGCGGCACCACCACTCCGGGCGGCCGGTGATCGACACCCACGGCCACATGCTCGTTCCCGAGGCCAGCGGCCTCGCCGAGGGTCACCCGCGGGAGTCGGCGGACGCGGCGGCCGAGCGCGCGTCGTTTACGGCCGCGTCCGTCGCGGCGAACCAGTCGCAGCTCAAGCGGGTCTGGCCGCAGCTCACCTCGGCGCGGCGGCGGCTGGCGGACCTCGACGCCATGGGCGTGGACATTCAGCTCGTCGGCCCGATGCCGATGCATCGCTACTGGGCCGAGCCTGCGCTGGCCGAGAGGCTGACCACGGTGATCAACAACGCGGTCGCCGCGCACTGCGCCGACGGCGCGGGCCGCCTTTACGGTCTCGGTACCCTCCCGCTTCAGCACCCGGCGATCGCGGTGCGCGAGCTTGAGCGCGCGGTGACCGAGCTCGGCCTTAAGGGCGTCAGTGTCTCAACCAGCGTCGACGGCCGCGAACTCGCCGACAAGGCGTTCGACCCGGTATGGGAAGCGGCGGCCGGACTCGGCGCCGTCGTCTTCATCCATCCCTGGGGCTGCTCGCTAGGTGCCCGCTTGGCCGCGAACTTCCTCGGCAACACCTTCGGCCAGCCAGCAGAGACCGCCCTGGCACTGTCCCACCTGATCTTCGGTGGCACGCTCGACCGGCATCCCGGCCTGAAGCTGCTCGCGGCACACGGCGGCGGGTTCCTGCCCACCTACATCGGACGCTCCGACCACGCCTGGGCAAACCGCCCCGACGCCCGGGGCTGTGCCCAGACCCCCAGTTCCTACCTGCGCCGGATCTGGTACGACGCCTTGGTCTACACCCCGCGGGCGCTGCGCCACCTGATCGACGCAGCCGGCGCGGACAAGGTGGTCCTCGGCACCGACTACCCCTTCGACATGGGCGTCACAGACCCGGTAGAGCGCGTACGCGCGGCCGGCCTCCCGGCCGCCGGCATCGCGGCCGTCCTCAGCGGCAACGCCGCCGCCCTCTTCACGCTGACCGAGGGAGATGGCAGGTGACCACTTTTCTCACCGATGCCGATGTCCGGGGCGTGTTCGACTGGCGCGGGGCGATCGAAGCGCTGCGTGACGCGTACTCCGTGCCTGACGACGCGGCACGGTTCCCGGCGCGCACGATGGCACGCGGGGACTTCGGCTGGCTGCGCACGCTGAGCGGCGTGCCGGCGAACACCGGGCTGATGGGCGGAAAGCTGATCGCGGCCTCGCTTGCCGGCCGCCGTGCCTGCTACCTGATCCCGCTGTTCGACCAGCGGACCGCGGAGCTGGTGGCCCTGCTCGACGGCAGCTCGGTCACCGGGTTCCGTACCGCGGCGACGTCGGCGCTGGCAGTCGATGTGCTGGCGCCCAGCAGGCCGCTGCGGGTCGGGGTCGTCGGCTCGGGGTTCGAGGCGCAGCACCATGTGCGCGCCCTGTCCGCGGTCCGCGAGCTCACCACGGTCACCGTCTTCAGCCCCAACCCCGCCAGCCGCGCCAGGTTCGCGGACTCCCTGGCCGACCTCACGACGCCGCCGACGGCGGCTCGCACTGCCGAGGAAACGGTGGCAGGTGCGGACCTGGTACTGTGCGCGGCCCGCTCCCGCGATGAGACGCCGACCCTGCGGGGCGCGTGGCTCGCCCCGGCAATGACGGTCGTCTCGATCGGCTCCACGCTGCCGGAGCAGCGCGAACTGGACGCCGAGGCGATCGGGCGCGCTGACGTGATCGTCGCCGACACGGTAGACGAGGTCGCGCACGACACAGGCGACATGATCGCTGCCGCGCAGGTCGGCGTGGCCTTCGCCGGAAAGCTCATCTCGCTCGCCAGCGTGGTCTCCGGCCAGGTCCCGGGACGGCCTGACCCGCAGGCGGTCGTCCTCTACAAGTCGGCAGGCGCGGCGATCCAGGATCTCGCCGTCGCGGCGATGTGTGCGCGCCGCGCCGCCGAGCGACAGATCGGCACCCCGCTCACCGGCATCGTCACCCCGGTCAGCAAGTAATCGGGCAACCAGGAAAGGGGAGCTTTCATGGCTCGATACAACCGCGATGAGGCCAGAGACTGGGCACGCGAGACCCTGGTCGGGGCGGTCAACTGCACGATCCCCTCCTTCACAGGCGACCTGAAGGCCATTAACGAGAAGGCGATCAGGCACGACACCCGGCTGGCGCGAGAGCACGGCTTCATCGGCACGCTCGGTGTCTCCGAGGTCGCGATCACGCTGCCCGAGTACCTGAACTTCCTGCGCATCATCAAGGACGAGGCCAGCGACGACTTCGTCGTCGTCCACCACGGCAGCTGGTCCGACCTCGCGCAGAACATCGAGGCGGTCAACGGCGCCGAGGAGGCGGGCGCGGAACTGGTGCTGCTGTCCTACCCGCCGAACTTCTACCCGGAGACCGAGCAGGACATCTACGACTACACCAGGGCCGTCTGCGACGCGACGAACCTCGCGGTCATGCTCTTTCCCATGTACCTGTGGGGATTCAGCCCCCGCATCCACCCCTCCGACATCCCGGTCCGGCTGATCCGCGCTCTGATCGACGACTGCCCCAACATCGCGGTCATCAAGGCGGAAGGAGGCTTCCCCGGCATCCAGGGCGTCATCGAATGCCACCGCCATTTCGGCGCCGAGGTCGTCATCTCGATGCCGATCGAAGCCGAGCTGATCCCGCTGTCGCAGATAATGCCAATTCAGCTGTCGGCGACCAGCGACCACGAGTATTACGGCCCGATGATCCCCCGGGTCATGACGCTGCTCCGCGACAAGAAGTACGACGAGGCCGCCGACATCTACTGGCAGCTCAGCCCGGCCCGCAAGGCGAAGGCGGGCCTGGCGGGGACCCTGCACGGTGGCGCCTTCCTCAACCGGCAGGCCTGGAAGTTCCAGGGCTGGCTGCAGGGCTACAACGGCGGCCCGCTCCGCCAGCCCACGCAGCGCATCCACGACCAGCAGATGACCGTGCTCCGCAAGGGCCTGATTGACGCCGGCCTCAACCCGAGCATGGATCCCTTCCGCGACTTCTTCACCGGCCGTAACCCCGCCTGAGCTTCCCGTCGCGCCGCCAACGGAGAACCAGAATTATTTCCTCCTGGCCGCGACACCTTCGCGTTAGGGCACCGGGGATGTCAATTATCGCGAGGATCAGCCACCATTTTCGCATCGGAGGTCGAAGCCATGGGCGCGCTCAGCGACGAGATCGGCACACTGAAGTTCGTGCACACCTACGGTGTGGGCCTGCACTCGGGCGACGCCGATCCAGATGTTCACGATCCGCGCTGGCAGCGGCGCCAGGTGGAGGACTTCGTGGAGTTCGCGGTCACGGCCGAGGAACTGGGCTTCGATGGGCTTACGGTCACCGAGCATCACGCTCCGCTCATGACGTGCCCGTCTCCGCACCTGCTCCTGGCGGCCGCCGCAGTGCGGACCACCCGGATCAGGCTGGGCACCGCGGTGACCGTGCTTCCGCTGCACAGCCCGCTGCGGGTCGCGGAGGAGGCCGGGACGCTGGACTTGCTCAGCGGCGGCCGGTTCGAGCTTGGGCTCGGGCGCGGAATCCCCGGCGAGGCACAGGTCGCGGTGGGCCGGAACCTGAGCGATGACGACCTCAAGCGGGCCTGGCTCGAAGGCCTGGAGGTGGTGCGGCTGGCGCTGACCGAGCGGGACTTCACCTTCGACGGGGAGTTCTTCCCGGTAGAACGCCCAACCACGATCGCGACGCGCCCGCTCCAGGACCGGTTGCCCGTGTGGCTGGGCGGGGCGAGCCAGGAGACGATGAGGCTCGCCGCCGCGCGCGGCTGGAACGTGATGCGCAACTTCGGCAGCAACCAGGACCACAAGGACGCGCTGGAGGACTACATCAAGGTCGCCGCGGAGCACGGGTACGCCCGCTCGGGTGCGAACATGATGCTCGAGCGCTTCGTGGCGATCGGCGAGACCGAGGACCAGGCGGAGGCCAACCTCGCCAACCTGGTCCAGTCCTTCGGGCAGTTCCTCACGCTGTACGCGGCCGGCGGCCGGCGGGCCATTCCCCGGGCCGACGGCGAATTCCGCGTCGACAGCGGTGCCGCCGTGCGGAACAGGCCGGCCATCGCTGTCTCCGGTACCCCCGGCCAGATTGCCGGTGCCCTCCAGCAGGCCATCGACGAAACAGGTGCGCGGCGCCTGCTAGTCGAGACCTTCTCCCGCAAGGAGGCACGCCTGTTTGCCCGCGAGGTAATCCCGGTGCTGAAGGAGCGGAATGCGCGGGCAGCCTGACGCGGGTCGAGGCAGGGAACGGATTCCGGCGTCGCGCCAATACTTACGTGTGGACGACGAGAAGCTGCGATCCGGTCCAATCGAGGCGCCGGCGGACTTCGAGGACGCGTTCCGGGAGCACTTCGCGCAGGTTTACCGGTTCATCGCCCGGCGCGTCGGAACCGGCCTGGCCGAGGACTTGGCGGCCGAGACCTTCGCCACCGCGTACCGGCGCAGGGCTTCCTACGACCGTGAGCGCGGGTCGCTGCGATCGTGGCTGTTCGGGATCGCGGCCAACATTGTGCGCGAGCACTGGCGCGACGAGCAGCGGCTGCTGGAGCTTGACGCGCGGCTGGCGTCCGGCGGCACCGGGTCTTTCGACGATGACGCCGACTCCCGCGTGGTCGCGGCCGCGCTGGCACCGCAAATCGCGGCGGCGCTCGCGGCGCTGAACCGGGAGCAGCGCGAGGTGCTGCTGCTGCACGCGTGGGCCGACCTCAGCCACGAGGAGATCTCGACGGCCCTGGGGATCGCCAACGGGACGGCCCGGTCGCGGCTGTCGCGGGCCCGCGCGGCGCTGCGTGCCAGGCTCGGCGAGTTCGACTTCAACCTGTGGACCTTCAAGGAGGCTGACCATGCCTGATGAGATCGACCTGCTGCGGGCGTTCCGGGCGGAGACCCCTGGGCCGGATGGCGCCGCCTGGGCGCGCGCCCGTGCGGCCGTGGCACGGGCCGAGGGTGCGGCCACGCCGGCCCTCCGCTCACGCCGCCGACGGCCGCGCGGGAACTGGAGATTTCCCGGGGACCGGGTCAACCGCGGCCGGGTCATTGTCGCCGCCGCCGCGGTCGTCGCCGT
>JASHPP010000610.1 GCA_030038035.1 Trebonia sp. | reverse complement strand
GCCACCCGCGGGCCAGGCTGGTGACTGCCGCCCCGGCCGGTGAGCCCGCTCGCGGGGAATGGGAGTTCGGACATGCCAGCTCAGGACAGCGGCGCCGCCGATCTGATGGTGATCTTCGGCATAACGGGCGACCTGGCCAGGAAGATGACGTTCCGCGCGCTGTACAACCTGGAACGGCGCGGCCTGCTGGACTTCCCCATCGTCGGCGTGGCCGGCGACGAGCTTAGTGTCCCGAAGCTGGTGGAGCTGGCCCGCGACTCGATCACCGGCTCCGGTCAGCAGGTCGACGACGCGGTCTTCGGCAGGCTGGCCAGCCGGCTGTCCTACGTCGGCGGTGACGTCACCGACAGCGCGGTGTACCGCAAGCTCGCGCGCAAAATGGGGGACAGCAAGACGCCGCTGTACTACCTGGAAGTGCCGCCGTCACTGTTCGGCCCGATCGTGGAGCAGCTCGCCGCGGCCAGGCTGATACGCGGCGGCCGGGTCGCGGTCGAGAAGCCGTTCGGCCACGACCTGGAGTCCGCGCGCGAGCTGAACGCCCGGCTGCACCAGAGCCTCGATGAGAGTCAGATCCTGCGGGTGGATCACTTCCTCGCCAAGCAGCCGGTCATCGAGCTTGAGTACCTGCGGTTCGCCAACCCCGCCCTGGGCGAGTTGTGGGATCGCAAGACTGTCTCGGCCATTCAGATCACGATGGCCGAGGACTTCGGCGTCGAGGACCGCGGCCGCTTCTACGACCCGGTCGGCGCGCTGCGCGACGTGGTCCAGAACCACCTGATGCAGGTGCTGGCCCTGGTCGCGATGGAGCCGCCCGAGGGCGGCAGCGCCGGCGACGTCCAGGACCAGAAGGCCGAGCTGTTCCGCGCGATCCCGGCCGCCGATCCCCGGTACTACGTGCGCGGCCAGTACAAGGGCTACACCGACGATCCCGACGTGCCCAGCGGGTCTGCCACCGAGACGTACGCGGCGCTGCGGCTGGAGATCGACAACTGGCGCTGGGCTGACGTGCCGATCTTCATGCGGGCCGGCAAGGAGATGCCCGAGCGCGTCACCGAGGTACGGCTGCTCCTGCGCCGGACCCCGCGGCTGGCGTTCCTGCCGAACCTGGACAGATCCGGTCGGAATCAGGTCGTCCTGCGCATTGATCCCAGCCCCGGCATGCGGATTCAGCTGACCGCGCTGGAGGGTCAGTCGTGGCGGCCGGTCTGCCTGGACACGTTGTTCGCCGCCGATCTCGGCCCGCCCATGGAGCCCTACGAGGTGCTGCTGCACGCCGCGGCGATCGGGAATCACCAGTTCTTCACCAGGCAGGACAGCATCGAGGAGACCTGGCGCATAGTGCAGCCGCTCCTGGACGCGCCGCCGCCCGTCCGGTCCTACCAGCCCGGGTCGTGGGGGCCGTCCGCGGCGAACTCGCTGGTGCGCGGCCATCCGGGCTGGCAGCAGCCGTGGCTGACCGGCAGGGACTGACCACGGGCGGCGGTCGTAGCCTTGACCTCATGCTTGGCCTGCCTGATCGCATCCGCGGCTGCCTGTTCGACCTCGACGGGGTGCTGACCAAGACCGCGGTCGTGCACGCGGCCGCGTGGAAAGAGGTGTTCGACGAGTTTCTCCGGGACTGGTCACGCCGGGCCGGCAAGCCCTTCGTGCCGTTCGACGCGGTCAGGGACTACGACGCCTACGTCGACGGCAAGCCGCGTGAGGACGGGGCGCGGTCGTTTCTGGAGTCCAGGGGCATTCGCCTGCCCGAGGGTGACCAGGACGATCCGCCGCAGGCGCGCACGGTCGCCGGCCTGAGCCGGAACAAGGACGCGGTGTTCGAGCGCCTGCTGCGCTCGGACGGAGTCGAGGTCTACCAGGGCTCGCTTCGCTACCTGCAGGCGGTCAAGGCCGCGGGCCTGCACCGGGCGGTCGTGTCGTCCAGCGCTCACTGCCAGCAGGTGCTGGCGGCGGCCGGCATCGAGGGCCTGTTCGAGGCGCGGATCGATGGCATCGTCGCGGCGCGTGACCACCTTCGCGGCAAGCCGGCCCCGGACGCCTACCTCGCGGGCGCGCGGGCGCTCGGGCTTGAGCCCGCGCAGGCCGCCGTCTACGAGGACGCCCTCGCGGGCGTCGCAGCGGGCCGGGCCGGAAAGTTCGGCTACGTCGTGGGAGTGGATCGTGTCGGGCAGGCGGACGCGCTGCGGGAGCACGGCGCCGACATCGTGGTGACCGATCTGGCGCAGCTGCCGGGCAAGGGGTGATCCCGCGCCGCGCACCTGGCCGGTGGCCAGGCGATCGAGGAGGTCACGAGGCCGCCACCGAAGGAACTGGAGGAGGCGCGGGGCCGTCGTTCCCGGAAAAAAGACCGTTGAATGCCGGGCGGCCCGCGGCTACCAGACAGCGCCGGCCAGATGAAGCCCGATCGCGGCGGCCGCGAGCTGAGCCGGGACGAGCAGCAGCCCGACGGCGCTGAATCGCAGCGCGCTCAGCCGCGCCCCGCCATCGCGCGCGATCCGCCGGGATATCAGCGTGGCCACCGAGCCGGTGATCAGCAGGTTCGGACCTATGGTGGTGGCCAGGACCGCCGCCCAGAACGCGGTTGTCGTAGCCGGCCGGATCGCGGCGGCCGCGGGGAGGTTGTTCGCCACCGATGCGAGCGCGGCACCCTCGGCGAGCTGCCTGGCAAAGCTACCGTGGAGCGCGAGGCCGGCACCGAGCAGCGCCCGGACGCCGGACGCGATGAGGAACATCGGCATGAGGTCGGTGAGCGCACGGATCGACGGACGGATGCTGACCGGGAGGGCCCGGCCGTCGCCGGCGCCGCCGACCCAGAAGGCCAGCGGACCGAGGGTAACCGCGGTGACCAGCAGCCACGGCAGCCAGGACTGGCTGATGTAGGTCGAAGCCGGCATCGCCAGGCGGTGGAGCAGGAGCAGGTTGGTGATGTTCGAGGTCGGCAGCAGGAACGAGGTGGCGTTGGCGGTCATGGCGACCGCGGTGGCAAGCCGGCCCGCGGAAATGCGCTGGCGCTGCGCGGCCCGCAGCGAGACCGGCATCGCCACGATCACCGCGACGTCAAGGTTGACGAGCGCGCTGAGCAGCGCGGTCAGCCCGAGGACGGCCGCGGCCGAGGCTATCGCGGGGCCGCGGCCAGGGACGACCAGCCGGGTGACGGCCCGGAAAGCGCCAAGCCGGTCGGCCAGCGCCGACCCGACGACGATCGCGGCCAGCGTCGCGAACGGCCCGACGGTGGCGCGGAAGGCTGCGCCCGAGGCGTGCGTCCGCAGGCCTATGGCGAGGGCCGCCAGGCCGATGCCCGCCGCCCACAGGACGAGGCGGAGGACGTCCCTATGTGGTGACGTGATCCTGGCAGATTCACTGGTAATTTCAGTCGTAAAGGAACGCGTACTGCTCCTCTTGTGATCGATTATCTTGGCCTAGCTGCGGCGATCGCTAGCCTACCCCGGAAGACGATTGTTACACGATGATGTCAGATTTTGAAAGAGCTGGCGGTGACGACGAGCTGCTGGCGATTCCCCGGCTGGCCGAGCGAGTCGGGGTCAGCCCGCGGGTTCTGCGGTACTGGGAGCAGCAGGGACTGATCAGCCCGAGCCGCGAGCACGGTAAGCTCCGCTACTCCCCCCGTGATGTGGCGATCGCCGGGCTTATCCGCAGGCTCATCGCGGCCGGGGTGGGCGTGGAGGGCATCCGGGTGCTGAAGCGGCTCGCCGAGCGGGATGTGCGGCGCAGCGCCGCCGCCGGCGACGAGAGTTCGCTGATCGAGGAGGCGCTGCGGATCCTCTACCAGCGCAAGGCGTTCCGCGAGGAAACCGGCATGGACGAGGAGCACTACCCGGAGGGCAGGCCGCCGCCCCCGCCGGCCCCGCCGGCCCCGCCGCCCCCCCGCCGCTAGCAGGTGCACTTCGTGTCTTCGCGATCACGTTTTGTAGTCACACTGCTCTCGGCCCGCACCAGTTGACGCCCGGTGAAGCAGGTGCGCGCGGCGGGCCCGGGATGAGGCGAAGCCGTGGGCGGGCCGGCGAGCCACCGGCGGCCACGGCGGCGTGCCGGCCAGAGCCCAAGCGCGCGTGAAGTGCAGTTAAAACGTCCGTGACGTGCGGTTAATATGCCGGTCTAGGGCCTGTGCCCGTCATGTACTATCCAAATCCCCCAATCGCTAGAGGTGACCGGTGTCTGAGGCTCTGGAGCATCATCACGCCTTCACCCGCGATGTGGTGATAATCGGCGGCTGCGGGCACGTGGGGTTGCCGCTGGCGATCGCCTTCGCGGACCGGGGCCTGCGGGTGGGGATCTACGACATCAACGCGGCCGCCGTGGGCACGGTCAACTCCGGTCGTCTCCCGTTTGACGAGCCCGGTGCCGCTGACATGCTGAAACGGAGTGTCGCCGAGGGGCGACTGACGGCGTCGACGGAGCCCACGATCGTGGCCAGCGCCGAGAACGTCGTGGTCGTCATCGGGACGCCGGTTGACGAGCACCTCAACCCCGACCAGGGGGCGATTCCCGAAGCGCTCCGGCCGTGTGCCGGCTACCTGCGCGACGGTCAGCTGCTGATCCTGCGCAGCACGGTCTACCCCGGCGCCACGGCCCTGGTGGAGCGGCTGGTGGCAGAGCTGGGCATCGGGATGGAGGTGGCGTTCTGCCCGGAGCGCATCGCTGAGGGCAAGGCGATGACCGAGCTGTTCGAGCTGCCGCAGATCGTCTCCGCCCGCTCGCCGCAGGGCCTGGAGCGCGCGAAGAAGCTGTTCGGCCGGCTGACCGACACGATCGTGGAGCTGTCGCCAGAAGAGGCCGAGCTGGCCAAGCTGTTCACGAACGTGTGGCGGTACATCAAGTTCGCGGCGGCCAACCAGTTCTACATGATGGCCAACGACCGCGGGCTCGACTTCGAGCGCATCCGCAAGGGGCTCACCCAGGACTACCCGCGGGCCGCGGACATGCCCGGCGCCGGGTTCGCCGCCGGGCCGTGCCTGTTCAAGGACACGATGCAGCTCGCCGCGTTCAACAACAACCAGTTCGCCCTCGGCCACACCGCGATGACGATCAACGAGGGGCTGCCGCTGTACCTGGTGCACCGGCTCGAGCAGCGGTTCGACCTCGCGTCGATGACCGTCGGGATCCTGGGCATGGCGTTCAAGGGCGGCTC
>JASHPP010000609.1 GCA_030038035.1 Trebonia sp. | reverse complement strand
GCGAAGATGGGGACCGAGGCGATCGCGATCGCGAAAATCTCGTTCGACAGGGTTCGCGGCAGCGCCGCGATGAAGATCAGCGCGAGCAGCAGGCCGGGCAGCGCGAGCAGCATGTCGATCAGCCGCATGATCAGCAGGTCGAACCAGCCGCCCAGGTAGCCGCCCACGATCCCGATCAGCGAGCCGACCGCCCCGCCGAGCAGCGTGCTGCCCACGCCCACCTCCAGGGCGGGGCGGGCGCCGTAGACCAGCTCGTCGTAGATGCTGCGGCCGTACTGGTCGGTGCCGAGGAAGTTGTGCACGGACGGCCCGGTCAGCGCGGCCAGCGGGTTCACCGCCGTCGGGTCCGTGCCCGCGAAGACGCCTGGGACGATCGCCCACAAGACCAGCAGCACCAGGAAGGCCGCGGCGATGATCAGCCCGATCCTGGCGCGGACCCGAGCCGCCCGGGACGCCCGGGACGCCCGGCGGGCCCGGCGACGGCGGGCCACGGCCGGACGCCCGAGCGGTCCCCACCGGCCCAGGATCAGTGGCAGCACCCGCACGCCTGTGCCGGCGTCCGGCGCGGACCGTGCCGCCACCTGGTCCGCCGGCACCTTGACGTCCATGCCGTCCGTGCCCATCACCCGGCCGTCTGGACGCGCACCCGCGGGTCGAGCAGCGAGTAGCCGACGTCGACGATGATGTTCAGCACGATGTAGGCGGTCGCGATGATCAAGACGATCGCCTGCACCATGGGGTAGTCCTTGTTGTCGATGCCGGTGACGAGCAGGCTGCCAAGGCCCTGCCTGCCGAACACGGTCTCGGCCACCACCGCGCCGGACAGCAGCGTGCCGAGCTGGACGCCGAGCAGGGTCACCGCGGGCACGAGCGCGTTGCGCAGAATGTGCCGCAGCCAGATCCGTGCCTCGCCGACGCCCTTGGCGCGCAGCGCGGTGACGAACTCCTGGCTCTTCACCTCGAGCATGGACGAGCGCACCAGCCGGACGATCACCCCGCACGCGAACAGCGCCAGCGCCAGCGCGGGCAGCACGAGCTGGGAGAACGACCCGCTTCCGGTGGCGGGGAACAGGTGCACGGTGAACGAGAGCAGCAGGATCAGCAGCGGGCCGGTCAAGATGATCGGCATCGAGCTGCCGAGCAGCGTGACCGCGCGGATCGCCGCGTCGATCCAGCTGCCGTACGTCAGCGCGGACACCGCCCCCAGGCCGATCCCGAGCACCGCGGTCGCCGCCATCGCCGCCGCGGCCAGCTCGACGGTGGCCATCGACTGCTGGCTGATCTGGCTCACCACCGGCAGCCTGGTCGAGAACGAGTCGCCGAAGTTACCGTGCAGCGCGCCCCACAGGAAGCTGCCGAACTGCGCGAGCACCGGCTTGTTCAGCCCGAACTCGTTGATGATGTCCTGCCGTTCGGCCGGGGTGGTGGGCGCGCCCGCGGTGATGATGTCAACGGGGTTGCCGGGCAGCACCCGCAGCACGAAGAAGATGATCGCGGTCACGCCGATGATGACCGGGATGCCGACGGCGATCCTCCGCCCGACAACCCCGAGCATCAGCTCGCCAGCCAAACCCCGTAGTACATCGGGTAGTCGCGCCTGTCGAACGCAAGGCCGTGCACCGCCGACGTGGTGGCGAGGATGTACGGCTCGAGCTCGATCGGGATCACGACCGCGTTCTTCACCACGTACTCCTGTACGTCGTCCCAGTACGTGGTCTCTACCGACGGGTTGGTCGACGTCTCGGCGATGGCCAGCCAGTTGTCCACGGTCGCGTTGTCAAGGCGGGAGCCGTTCTCGCCGCTCTTGCCGTTGCCCGGGATCAGCGCGGAGTCGAAGAAGTCGTACAGGATGCTCGGCGAGGCGGTGATGAACGACGTGGCGACGATCCCGTACTTGTCGGACTCCTCGCCGGCGATCGCCGCCTGGGCCGTGAGGTTGGTGATCGTCATGTCGATGCCCACGGCCTTGAGGTACGCCTGGATGTAGACGCTCACCTCCTGGCGCAGCTCCCGGTCCGGGGTGGAGCCCTCGAACGCGATCGACAGCGTCTGCCCGTCCTTGTGCCGGTAGCCGTCGCTGCCGAGCACCCAGCCCGCCTTCTGCAGGATGCTGTCG
This sequence comes from Trebonia sp., assembly GCA_030038035.1. Next base: position 6,011 of record JASHPP010000609.1, on the reverse strand, counting down.
GCGAGCGTGGGGTCGTAGGACCAGGAGTTCTGCACCGCCGGGTCGTAGAACGCGGTGTTCGGCATGAGCGGGCCCCAGGCCTGGGTGTACTCGCCCTGGTAGACGGCCGTGAGGATGGCCGGCAGGTTGATCGCGTCGCGCAGCGCTATCCGCAGCTGGGTGTTGTTCCACGGGGCCTGGGCGGTGTTGATCTCGTACTGGTAGGCCGCGCCGGCGCCGGGCACCACGTAGAGCCTGAGGTTCGGGTCGCCCTTCACCGTGGTGTAGTCGGGGGGCAGGATGGTCTCGGCGGCGTCGACCTGGCCGTGCTCGAGCTGCCCGGCCCGGGTGCTCTCGGTCGGCACCTCAGTGAAGATGATCTTCGACAGGCAGGCCGCTCCCTGGTGGTTCAGGCCGGCCGGGCCCCAGTCGTAGTTCGGGTTGCGGACCTCGGTGATGGACTGGTTGGCGATGTTCGAGGTGATCTCAAACGGCCCCGATCCGACCGGGTGCTCCCCGAAGCCCGCGTTGCCCTCCTTTTCCACCGCGGTCGGGCTGACGATCCCGAGGAACGCCTGGCTGGCCGCCTCGAGGAAGCCGGGGTAGGGCGCGCTGAAGTTGACCGTGACGCTGTAGGTGCTGTTGACGACCGAGTCCTTGTACGGGCCGAGCAGCGCGATCGCGAACAGCGACCCCTCCGCCGGGCTCTCGATCCGGTCGAACGTGTACTTGACCGCCGCCGCGTTCAGCGGGGTGCCGTCGGAGAACGTGACGCCCTTGCGCAGGATGAACGTGTAGGACGTGTCGGTGGAGTTCGCCGTCCAGCTCGTGGCCAGCCAGGGCGTGAACTGCCCGTTGGCGCCCTCGTAGACCAGGCTGTCGAAGACACCCCGGATCACCCGGTAGGCGACGGCCTCCGGCGTGTAGCTCGGGTCGAGGTCGGCCAGCACCTGCTCGTCGAGGTCGACGGTCAGCGTCCCGCCGGTGGTGGGGCAGCCCTTGACGCTCTGGTCGACCGCCGGGTTGGCCGACCCGGTCGCCGGGGCGGTGGCGACCGAACTGGCGGAACTCGCCGGACTCGAGGCCGACGAACTGCTGCTCGCGCCGCTGCACGCGGCCAGCGCCAGCAAGGCCGCGACCGCTAGTGCCGTGCCGGTCGTCCCGGCACGCAGCCGGCTACCCGGGCGTCTGCCGCCCGCAGAGGTCGGATCCCCGGACACATTCTCCTCCGAAACGATTACGTCAGGCCAGCTTCAGCTTTCCAATTAAACCTACTGAGTTAATAGGATTTAGTCCATACCCTGCTCTCGCGACGCCTGCCCCGGGGCAGGGTCCTCGTCAGGAGCGACCCCACTCGCGGGCGAGCAACTCAAAGGACCGGACCCGGTCCTCGTGCCGGTAGGTGATCGCGGTGACGAGCACCTCATCCGCGCCGGCCGCCTCCTGCAGCACGCGCAGGTGCTTGGCCACCGTCACGGGCGACCCGACGAACTGGGTCGTCACTCGGTCCTCGACGAGCGCCCGGTCTTCGCCGGTCCACTCGAAGGCGGCCACCGCGGCCGGCGAGGGGAACCGCATCGCGCCCTCCCCTGACCTGATCGAGCGCACCCACATGCCATACCCGGCGGCCAGTTCGTGCGCCTGGTCATCGGTCCGTCCGACCACGGCGTCCGCGGACACCATGATGTACGGTTCCGCCAGCACCTCCGAGGGCGTGAACGCCGCCCGGTAGGCATCCACCGCCTCGAGCGTGGTCGCGGGGCTGACGTGGTAGTTCGCCGCGAAAGGAAGCCCGAGGGCGCCGGCCACCTGGGCTGACTGGCCTCCGCTCGAGCCCAGGACCCACACCTGCGCGTCCACGCCCGTGCCGGGCATCGCCTGGACGGCGATCCCGTCCGACTCGTAGGTGCCGGCGAGCAGCGCGAGGATGTCGTTCACTTGCCCGGGGAAGTCGGGTACCTCCGCGCCCGGCTGCTGCAGCAGCGCGCCCTGCACGGCGAACCGGGGCGAGCGCAGCAGGTGCGCGAACGAGAACCGCGCGGGGATGAGCAGCCCGTTCACCGTCCGCGGCCCGGTCGGCTTGACCGCGTCCGGCGACCCCGCCTGCGTCTGCTGCCTGGCCATCTCCTGCCGCCGCTGGCCGGACCGCCCGATGCCCAGGTCGATCCGTCCCGGGTACAGCTCGGCCAGCGTGCCGAACGCCTCCACCACGGCGGCGGCGGTCTGGTGGCCGAGCTGCACCGCTCCTGAGCCGACCCTGATCCGGGAGGTCGCTGCCGCGATCGCCCCGATCAGCACCGCGGGGGAGGAGGAGACCACGCCGGGCAGGAAGTGGTGCTCGGCGACCCAGTACCGGTGGTAGCCGAACTCCTCGGCGCGCCGGGCCAGGTCGAGGGTGTTCCGGAGGGCGACCGCAGGGGTCGATCCCTCGCTGACCGGAGACAGGTCGAGGATCGACAGCGGCGCGGGCTGCTCAGCCATTGACGGGTTCCTTCCTCGCGGAAGCCACGGGGGCCGGCGCGGGACTCAGTGCGCGGGCGTGGTGCGCGGATCCGGGATGTAGTCGGTCGCCAGGAAGCGCTTGAGGACATCCGGCGCACCGGTTACCTCAAGTTCGGGCCGGGGCGGCAGCGCTCGTTTCCAGACAAGCAGCGCGATGTCTTGCGCCGCGCCGGCCGCGACGACCGCGGTGTCGCACGGGCCGTCGGGTGCCCGCTCGGTCACCAGGCGGCCGTCGTCCACCCGGGCGCTCCAGGCGGCTCCCGTGTCCGTGGTCCGCAGCCACACGGTACCGCCGATGTCCGCCACGCCGCTGCCGGCCAGCCGCGGGACGAAGTTCGCGAACACGCTCTCCACTTCCTGCACGGCCAGGTCGGCGGGGATGGGAACGTGCTCGCCGAGCACGGACTCCACGTCCCAGCGGTGCACGCCGACCTCGACGGCCAGCAGCGGGGCGATCAGCCCGGCGGGCCGCTCCCCGGCCTGGTGCGGGAAGGGCACCGGCTTGTCCGGCGGAACCGCGCTGAGCAGCGTGAGCAGCGGGTCGAGGCCCGCCGCCACCCAGTCGGCGATTTCCTCGCCCGCGGGAACCTGCACGGACTGGTAGCCCGCGCCGTCGGCGGGGCCATCGGTGCTGATGATGCCCTGGAACAACCGCAGCGCCCGGCCGATGTGGGCGGCCAGGCTGTGCACGGTGAAGTCCGGGTACGTGGGCACGTGCGCCCGCAGCGGGGACTGCCTGACCACCTGCGTGAACCGTTCGGCCTCGCGCCGCAGGTGAGCCAGCCATGGCCCGGCAGGCGGAACGGCCGTTGGCGTACTGCTCATAGCATCCCTTATTACCTACTAATCTAGTAGTATTCATGGACGATAACCTCACCCGGGGCCTTCGCTCAAGCTCCGGCTGGCGGCGTCAGGCGGCCGCCGTGCCCGCCGCGGGCTGCGGTACCGGGATGGCGAGGTTGTCGCGCAGCGTGGTGCCGGTGTAGTCAGCCCGCAGCGAGCCGCGCTCCTGCAGCAGCGGGACGACCTTGGCCACGAACTCGTCCAGCCCGCCAGGGGTCAGGTGCGAGCCGAGGATGAACCCGTCCGAGCCGTCGTCCTGCACGAACGAGTCGATGCGCTCGGCCACCGAGGACGGCGTGCCGATGAACTCGGTGCGGCTGAAGACGTGGATAGCGGTCTCCCGCAGGCTGTACCCGTGCTCGGCGGCCAGCGCCCGCCACCGTGCCACGGTCTCGAACGGGTCCTGGGACAGCACCGCGCGGCCCTGGATGACGCGGGGCCCCGCCGGGTCCGGGTCGATGTCGGGCAGCGGTCCGTCCGGATCGTAGCCGGACAGGTCGCGGTTCCACACGCTCTCGAACAGTATCTGCGCGGTCTGCCCGCTGACCTGGGCATGGCTGATCTCGCGGTGCCGTTCCAGCGCCTCGGCCCGCGTGTCGCCGAGCACGAACGAGGCGGACGGCAGCAGCTTCACCGAGCCGGCCGGGCGGCCGTGGGCGACCACCCGGGCGTTGATGTCACGGTAGAACGCCTGCGCCTCGTCGAGCTGGTGGTAGGGGGAGAAGATCGCGTCCGCGTTCGCCGAGGCGAAGTCCCTGCCCTGCGGTGAGACGCCCGCCTGCAGGATGACAGGCCGTCCCTGCGGCGAGCGCGGCACGCTGAACTGCCCGCTGATGTCGAACTGCTTCCCGTGGTGCCCGAACGTCCCGACAGCGGAGTCACGGACAAACTCGCCGCTGGCCTTGTCGGCTGCGACCGCCCCGGGCGGCCAGGAATCCCACAGCTGGCGGGCTACCTGGATGAACTCGCCGGCCCGCACGTACCGGTCATCGCGGTGCAGGAACCCGCCGCGCCGGAAGTTCTGCCCGGTGAACGCGTCGAAAGAGGTGACCACGTTCCATCCGGCCCGCCCGCCCGACAGGTGGTCGAGGGAGGCGAGCTGCCTGGCCAGCTCATAGGGCTCGTTGAACGTGGCGTTCAGCGTGCCGACAACCCCGAGATGCGACGTGACGGCGGTGATTGCCGCGAGTACCGGCAGCGTATCCGGCCTGCCGACGATGTCCTGGTCGAAGATCAGCCCGAGCCGCTCGCGCAGGATCAGCCCTTCGGCGAGGAAGAAGAAGTCGAACTTCCCGCGCTCGGCCGTCTGCGCGACGTGACCGAAGGTCGAGAAGTCGGCCTGGCTGCCCGCCGCCGGGTCGGACCAGACCGTGTGATGGTTGACGCCCCCGACGTACGCGCCGAGGATGACCTGCTTGCGTGGCGTGCTCATGACGCTCCCGTCAGCGGGCGGTCGCGTAGCGATTGGCTGGCCGGGGGAGCCCGAGGTGCCCGCGCAGGGTGGTCGCGGTATAGCAGGTACGGAACGAACCGCGCCGCTGCAATTGCGGCACCAGTTCTCTGGTGACCTGGCGCAGGTCGCCGGGGATCGCCGCCGGCCGCAGCCGGAACCCGGACAACCCGGCATCCTGCCAGTCGAGCAGGAGGTCTGCGAGCTGGGCCGGGGTACCGGCGAAGATGAGGGCGTCGCTCGCGTACTGCGAGCCCGCCGCCTGGTCGAGCCGCGCCTTGCGCGCGGCGGCTTCTTCCGCGCTCTGGCCGAGGAAGACCACCAGGTCGCCGAAGACGTGCAGGGTCTGGCCGGCGCGCCCGGCTGCCTCCTGCTCGGCGCGGACCTCCGCGACGATCGCGCGCGCGTGGCCGGCGTCACGCGGTGTCACGTACACGATGTCGCTGGTCCTGGCGGCGAACCGGTACGGAATCGTGGCGTGGGCCAGCGCGGTGACGAGGGGCTGGCCCTGCGGCGGCCGCGGCGTGATGGACGGGCCGCGGACGGCGAACCAGCGGCCCTTGAAGTCGATGTAGTGCAGCTTGTCCCTGTCGATGAACCGCCCGGTGGCGGCGTCCCTGATCTCGGCGTCGTCTTCCCAGGAGTCCCGCAGCTCGCGGACCACTTCCGCGAAGTCGGCGGCCTCGTCGAAGCGGTCCGCGAGCTCGCGCTGCCCCTCGGGCGTCTGGTAATCCGCCAGCAGGAACGCGCTGTCCTCCCGCCGCCCGAACAGGGAGTTCTCCCAGGGCCTTGAGAGCTGCGCGCGCCAGCCCGCCCGGCCGTAGCTGATGTAGTCCAGGGTCGCGATCGCCTTGGACACGTGAAACGGTTCGGTGTGCGTGACCGTGGCAGTCGGCACAAGCCCGATCTTGCTGGTCAGCGGCGCGATGCGGCTGGCGATCAAGACCGCGTCGAGACGGCCGCGTACCTGGTCGGTGCGGGGGTCCGGCCCGTCGTAGCGGGCCGACTGCTGGCCGAGGGAGTCCTCGATGGTGATGAAGTCGAGCAGCCCGCGCTCGGCCTCGGCGGCCAGGTCCGTCCAGTAGGCGGCGGTGAACAGCTGGCCGGGGGAAGCGTCCGGTTCGCGCCAGGCGGCGGGGTGCCACCCGGCGCCGTCAAGCGCGACAGCGAGGTGGAGCGGTCGGCTGTCGGTCACGGCTCCACTGTAGGCAGATTAATCGATAAATTCAATCGATAA
>JASHPP010000608.1 GCA_030038035.1 Trebonia sp. | reverse complement strand
GGGACGTACCTGCTGACCGACTTCCTGGTGCGCGGCTTCCGCCGGACGGTGCTGGCCGAACTCGGCCTGGACCGGTATCCGCAGCTGTGGCCGGACTACTTCGGCCACTACCGCCGGCTGGTATGGCTGGCCCAGTCCCGCGACCCGGCGCTTGAGGCCGAGGCCCGGGAGGTCGCGGCGCTGTTCGGCCTGCCGCTGACCGTGGTCGAGACGGGCACCGCCCGGCTCGAACGCGAGCTGGAAGCGCTGCTCGGCGTAGACGAGGTTGTGGGTGCCTGACCGAGGCCTGTGGCTCAGACTACCTGGGCGATCACCTCGCCCTGCCGGACGGTCTGATCCTCGCTGACCAGGAGGCGGACTCGTCCCGATGTGGGCGCGTTTACCTCGCCGGACACCTTCTCCACCATCACCTCGCCGAGCAGCTGCCCGCTCGCCACCTGGTCACCGTCGCTGACGAACCAGGTGGCGAGCACACCTTCGGCGTTGGGCTCCTCCTCCGACAGCCTCGGAAAGCGCACATCAGCCACCGCTCATGCCCCGACTAGCTCCCGGGCCGCCTTGAGGATGCGGTCCGGTACGGGGAGCACCGCCTGCTCAAGCGCCCGGGCGTAGGGGATCGGGACATCGGGCACCGCGACCCGCCGCACCGGGGCGCGCAGCATCCCGGGGTCGGTCTCGGCGACGATCGCGGCGATCTCGCCCGACATGCCGAACGACTGGTAGTCCTCATCAACGATGAGCAGGTGGCCGGTCTTCGCCACCGAGCCGAGGATGGCCTCGCGGTCCAGCGGGACCAGGCTGCGCAGGTCGATGACTTCCAGTTCCACGCCGTGTTCCGCGGACATCTGCTGCGCCACGTCCAGGGCATGGTGCACCGACAGGGAGACGGTGACCACGGTCGCGTCCCGGCCTTCCCGCGCGACGGCGGCCTTGCCGATCGGGGTCTCGTACGGCTCCGCTGGCACTGGGCCGACTGACCGCGGGTTCCTCGCCATCCACGGCAGGCCCATGACCCCCTTGTGAAAGACGTAGATCACCGGGTTGTCGTCGCGGATCGCCGAGATCATCAGCCCCTTGGCGTCGGCCGGGTTGCTTGGCACCACGACCTTCATCCCGGGCAGGTGCGCGAATGTCCCCCACAGGCACTGGGAGTGCTGCTCGGCGTCCGAGTACCCGCCGCCCGCCGCCATCATCAGCACCATCGGTACCCGGACGTTCCCGCCGGACTCGAAGTGGATCTTGGCCATGTGGTTGTAGATCTGGTCCATGGCGACGCCGAAGAAGTCCGCGAACATCAGCTCGACGACCGGCCGCATGCCCTCGACCGCGGCGCCGGCGCCCAGGCCGATGAAGGCGGTTTCTGAGATCGGCGTGTCCATCACCCGTTCCGGGCCGAACTGGTCAAGCAGCCCGCCGGTGGCACCGAAAATGCCGCCGTACTTGCCGATGTCCTCGCCAAGCACGACCACCGCGGAGTCCCGCTCCATCTCCTGGGCGATGCCCTCGGCGATGGCGCGGGCTGTGGTCAGCCGGCGACTGGCCGGCGCGCTGGCGGGCTTTGCCGCGGAATCAGTCACGCTCATCTGCTCGACTCCTTCATGTTCATGCGAAGACGTAGTCGCGCGCCGTCTCCGGCGCCGGGACGGGGCTGGACTTGGCGAACGCGACGGCTTGCTCCACCCGGGCGGATACCTCGGCCCGGATCGCGCCGATCGCCGCGGCGTCGAGCACGCCGGCCTCGGTCAGCCGCGCCTCGTACGCCGGGATCGGATCCCGCCCTGGCACGTCCGCCAGGTCGGGGCGGTAGGCTTGCGGGTCCCCCTCGAAGTGACCCCACAGCCGCAGCGTGTGCACCTCAAGCAGGGTCGGTCCCCCGCCTGCCCGGGCCCGGGCCACCGCGTCACCGGCCGCCGTGTAGATGGTTTCCACGTCGTTGTCCTCGACGCGCTGGCCCGGAATGCCGTAAGCGACCGCCCGGTCGGCGTTCGACGCGATGGCCGTGGACGCGTTCCGCGGCACCGAGATCGCCCAGTCGTTGTCCTCGACCACGAAGACCACGGGCAGCGTCCACAGGGCGGCCAGGTTGAGCGATTCGTGGAAGGCACCCTGGTTGGCCGCGCCCTCCCCGGTGAACGCGACGGCGATCGCGTCGCTACCGCGGCGTTTGAAGGCGAATGCCTGGCCAAGCGCGGGCGGCAGGCCCTCGGCGACGATCCCCGAGCAGGAGAAGTGAACCGCGGGGTCGAACAGGTGCATATGCCCGCCCCGGCCGTGGCCGAGGCCGCCCTCCCGGCCGAAGATCTCAGCGGTCATCTTGTCCAGGTCCACGCCGTGCGCAATCGCGATGTGGTGCGGCCGGTGCGTGGCGGTGACCGCGTCATCCCTGCGCAGGTGCGCGCAGACGCCCGCGGCGACGGGCTCCTGTCCGGCCGACAGGTGCATCTCACCCGGAACCAGCCCGGCCCCGATATCGAAGGCAGGTTTCTTGTCAGCGTGGTATTCGCGCAGCATCGCCTCCTCGAAGGTGCGGCTGAGCACCATCACTCGGTACAGGTCACGGCGGGTCTTGTCGTCCATCGCGCCTCCTCGGTTCGCTCTGTCGGCGCACGGCCCGTCGTGTGCCATGCGCCGCTTCCGTATCGTCGCTCTATCAGCCGCTCCTGCCAGCAGATCTCGGCGGCGCTAACGGCTCTAGGGACCAACGGCCCATATCGCCGCACCGCTTGTGCCAGCACAAGGCTCCGGGCGGCCGGCACTGACACGCCGCGGGCCATCTCGCACAACGGGAGCACCGGGCTGCGCCTGGAATCCAGCGGATGACTGTCCGGCGGGGTGGGCGCGAGGAATGCCCGCACCCGCGCCGCCGGGGTAGTGACCAGCAGCGTTGCGTGCGCCAGCGTGGCAGTGCGGGTGAGCTGGCTGGCCAGCCCCGACACCTTCACGGTGCCGACCAGAACTCCCCGCTCAGTTACCGCGGGCGCCAGTCCCCATTGCCGCAGGGCCCCGGCCACCAGCACCGCCAGGTCACCGGCAAGCGCCGGCGCCCACCCGGGGACGGCTATGGTGATGTTGAGGTTGCCCAGATCGTGGTAGACGGTGCCACCCCCGCTCGCACGCCGCAGCACCGGCACTCCCGCGGCGGCGCAGCCCGCGATGTTCGCTTCCCGCTCCGGCCGTTGGCCGCGCCCGAGCACCACGCACGCCTCGTTCTGCCAGATCCGCAGCAGGGGTCCCGGGGGAACAGCCCTGACCAGGGCTTCCTCCAGCGCCAGGTTCGCAGCCGGGTCAACGCTCGGCACATCAGGGACGAGCAAGTCCATGCACCAGCCCAGCGGTTCCAGCCTGCGACCGGCCGGGCATCACCTCGCAAGCAGGCATTCCCGGTTACGTCCCGGCGGACACCAGAGACAGGCAGGCAATGCCGGCAGCTGACTAGGCGGTCTGCTCGGTGGGCGCCGCCGGGCCGCTTCCCTTGCACCTGTGCCGAGGACAGTTCGGTTGCGATGCGCTGGTCACGCCGCCTACTGTGGTAGTTGAAGTTAACTTTAAATCAAGGAACATTCGGTAATGGCGCAGAGCACCGGCCAGCTCACCGTGAGCGACGTGGCCGCCCGCAGTGGCTTCGCCCCGTCGGCGCTGCGCTTTTACGAGCGCGAGGGACTCATCCAGGCGGCACGGACGCCGGGAAACCAGCGCCGCTACGAACGCAGCGTGCTGCGCCGCCTGGCGTTCATTCGCGCGGCCCGCAACGTCGGCCTGTCCCTCGACGAGGTCGCCGGCGCGCTCGCCACGCTCCCCGACTCGCGCACTCCGACCAGGGCTGACTGGACCCGGCTGTCCCGCGCCTGGCGCGCCCGCCTGGACGGGCAGATCGCCGCACTGGAAAAACTGCGCGACGGCCTGGATTCGTGCATCGGCTGCGGCTGCCTGTCCCTGAAGCGATGCGCGATATCTAACCCAGGCGACGCCGCCCGCGCCGACGGGCCGGGCGCCCGGTACCTGCCTGCCCCCTTGCGGTAGGGGCCGGTGCAGCTGCTGCGGGGCCGCGGGCGCTGCCGCGCCGCCGGTGTGCGGGATGTCGCCGGTGATCTCGGCACTTACTCAGACTCCCCGGCGGGCGTACTCGCCGGCCAGTGAGCGGGCGACCAGTCCCCCTCCGGGTCCGTGGTTTGCCCCACCTCGATCAGATGACCGTCGGGATCGCGGATGTAGCAACGGATCTCGTACTGGTGCTGTTTCGGTGGCGTCAGGAATTCAGCACCCCTGGCGCTCCATTCGGCGTACACGGCGTGGATGTCCGCGACCCGGATGTTGAGGAAGCTGCTCACCCGGTCGGGGTCGCGTGGCGTCTGCAGGGTGACCGCCGGCTTGTCATCGGTGGGGCCGCCGCCGACATTGATGATGATCCAGCTGTTGGCCAGCGCCACATAGGTCAGCCCGCCGGGACCGGAGAAGGCGACCCTGCCGCCGAGTACTTCGGTGTAGAAGCGCCGGGAGCGCTCCACATCGTCCGAGACGATGAAGTGGGCAAGCACAATTCCCTCTGGGGGCGGTGGGAGCTCGGCCATCTGGAACCTCCGGTGGTTGGGTGGCATAAGGATCGCACCCCAAGGCGCCCGATCACCCCCGGGTATACCCCTGGTCTGCAACCGAGATCTACTTGCGTGTCCGCGCTGAGCGCTCACGACAGGTGCTTCAGCGCCTCGCGTCGCGACAGCGGGCTCAGTGGGTGGGTGTCGGCGAAGGATCGCACCCAGGCCGGGTCGGTCCGCGCGTAGTCCCGCAGCGCCCACCCGATCGCCTTGCGCAAGAAGAAGTCAGACTCGCCGATGGCCGACTCGATCGCGATCGCGAGCAGCTCGACGTCGGCCCGGTCACGGGTCCCGAGCTGGCAGATGATCGCCGCCCGCCGCAGCCACCGGTCGTCGCTG
>JASHPP010000607.1 GCA_030038035.1 Trebonia sp. | reverse complement strand
AGAGCTGGAGCGCTGGCTGTCGACCGTGACACCCGGTGAGCTGTCGGCGCTCGCGCAGGCGGGCCTGGGCTGGCCGCCGGACGCCGGGGACAGGCCGGTGCTCGAGTGCGTGCACGTGGTGCTGGACGAGGAGTGGGCGCACCACGGTTTCTGCGTGCGCGACCTCGATCTGCTCGCCGCCCCCTCGCCGGAAGCTGCGCCGGAAACTGTGCCGGAAGGGGGAACCCAGCCGGGAACTTGCGGCTGACAGGCCATGCCCGCATCCTGCCGTCCCGACCGAACAGGCTCCCCGTCCCCGGAAGGACCCCCAGGCGCAGCCCGCACTCCCCGCCGCCCCCGACAGCTGGCGTCGCGTCCCTGCACCCTCCATTATCCCGAACGGGCCGTTTTCTCCGCCTCCAGCCCACCCGGGAGACGCCCGGGCAGTGCTCTTCAGGAGCATTTAAGTCTGGGAGTCCGCCGGAAGCTCCAGGAGCGTTATTCAAAATCCCGCTCGAGGCCGTCGCGTCACAGTTCTTCCGATCTCGCGAGGCCGGCCGTGGTCGCTGGCCCTTTGCAGTAGAGAGCAGGTCACGGGTCAACCGCGCCACGGCAAGCACAAAACGGATATGTCCGCCGTTAAGCCATAAAACACCTCCCGGGAACCGCCCATGGAGCATGATCATGGGTCAAAGAGGACCGTATACGGCCACCTTTGACCCATGATCATGAGTCGTATACCCCACGTTGGGCATACGAAGGGCAGCCCGGCGCGCTCACGCGTCCTGGCCGCCGGGGTTGTCGCCGGCGCACTGGCCGGGATCGCGTCCGGGGTCTCCGGCGAGGCTGTCGGCCCGGCGGTCGGCCTGGGTCGCGGCTGCGCCCTGCCGGTGACCAGGGGATCCTGGCAACGCCGCATCCGGCTAACCCCCGTACCGGTGCCGGATGCGCCGTCCCTGCCGCGCCGGCCCGCGCGGGCGGTGCCGGCTGCGCATCGCCGGCCACGCCAGGCACTGGCGTCCACTAATGAGAGTTAACGGGTTGGCCGCGCGGTGCGGGAGACTCGTTAGCTGGTGGCCGCCGGCGGGTGAGCACTGTTGCCCACAGGGCGTTGAGCCCTTCCCAAAGATCGTGCCGGCCTGCTGCCTGATGGCCGCGATGTCGGCTGCCAGGTCCGGGTCGCTGCCGGGGATGCTGACGAGGTAGTCCGCGGTCCCGAACGTCCCGGTTGCGGAGGCATCCGACGGGGCGTTGACGGCGATCGCCGCGCCCGCAGCGGCGGCTACTCCCCGAAGAGGTCGCTGGCCTGGTCGACCTTGAACGCGCGGCGGAACCAGCCGTTCAGGGTGCCCAGCTCCGTGCACGACTCGATCCGCGCGCGCGACTTGCCGTCCACGTCGATGCCGCGCTGCTCGAAGACCACGAGGATGTCTTCGGCCTTGCCGCGGGCCTCGCCTTCGGCGCGGAGCATTTCTGCGGTGGTCACGTACGCCTCCTCTGCGTCCGGGCCGAGCGAGGCGGCCAGGTCATGCAGTTCGCCGCCCGGTGTCTCGCTCACATGCTGAATGTACGTCAAGATCGCCAGGAACGCCTCGCCGCCGCCGGGCTGGTCCAGCACCGCCCGCAGTTGGCCTTCCCACCGCCGCAGCAGGGCGGTGATCTGCGGGTTGCCTGGCGCGGTCTTCAGCACCAGCAGGGTGACCCGCGCGGACGGGGTCAGCTTCCGGTTAAGGAGCTGATCCTCGCTGATGCGGGACAAGTCGTCGAGCAGGAACCCGAACCGGGGCAGGTACGCCTGCACCGCCTGCTTGCCTTCGGGATCGAGGTCGATCACGTTCAGCAGCTGCACAGGGCTTGTCCACCGGTCGGGTCCCTGGTAGACGACCAGCGGGATGACGGCCGGGAGCCGCCGGGTGCCCGGGTGCTCGCGCTCGTACTGGTCCCAGATCCGGGTGACGTAGCGCAGCATCCGGAACGCCATGAGCGGGTCGTCGCTGCTCTGGTGCTCGATCAGGGCGTACACGAACGCGTCGCGTCCGTCGAGCGGGGCGGTGAACAGCACGTCGGAGTGCCGCCATTTGAGCGCCTCGTCGACGAAGCTGCCCGGCACCGGGGCCAGCCGGCCCAGGTCCAGCCGGCCGGCCAGGTCCGGCGGCAGCACCGCGCCCAGCTGGGACGCGGCGTTCGCCGGCACGCCGAAGACCCGGCGGAACACCGCGTCGTGCGGGCTGGGCGCGCCGCCCGGCTGCTTACGGCCGGATGTCGACTGGGCGGGGACGGCGGGCTGCCACCGGGGTCTGGCTGATCTGCCATGCCCGTACCGTACCGGTCCCCACCGACATTCGGTGGCGCAGCCGCGCTCCCGCGAAGGCCTCCCGGCACCCCGGAACGGCGGGTCCCCGCGCTCGCTGCCAACGTTGCTTCCAGCGTGCTCTGCGATGACGCTTTCCGCAGGTCAGACAGCACGGGATACTCAGCGTTACCGGGAAGATGACGATGCTGCGGATGATCCTGGGCCTGGCGGCGCCGGCGAGCGGACGGGCACTGGTGTCCGGTCACCGGTACGCCCGGTTGCCGCGTGCGGCGCTGCGGATCGGTGCCGTGCTTGAGGTCACCGGCTTCCATCCCGGCCGAACGGGCCGCGATCACCTGCGGGTGGCCGCCCGCGCCGTCGCGTGTTCTCCGCACTTGCCGGGGTGCTGCTGGTGACCGGCGGGTACCGCTTCGGCGCGGTCTGCCTGACGGTCCTGTTGAGCCCGGCGCGCTGGGCCGGCGTACTGGCGGCTGCCGGCATCGTCTTGTCCGCCCGGCAGGACATCAACTGACCCCCCTGGGTGACCGGCCTGGGGCCGCGGCTGCGCCCTGCCGGTGACCAGGGGACCCTGGCAACGCCGCATCCGGCTAAGTCCCGTACCGCAGAGTCGCTGGCACCCGCTTGCCTCCCTCTCGCAACGCCAAACCGCCGCGTCTACCGACATGCGGGCATCTGTCATTCGAGGTCAAGCACGGCGCGCAGTGCGACGTTGATCTCCATGAGTTCGTCCGGGTCCAGGCGACCCGCGAGGTCACCGAGGCGCTGCGGGTCGACGGCGGTGGTCTGCTCGACCAGTACCCGGATGTCCTGGCCGAGGAGTTCGATGCTGGGGTGGATCAGGGATCCGAAGGACTTGGTTGTCGTCGGGGCCACCAGCCACGTGGAGAGATCGTCGTAGGCGGTGGCCTGGACGACGACGGCGTAGCGCTCGCCTTGCTGTTCGCGCCCCTGGGCGGATCGTGGCCTCCTGAGGCGGTAGACGTCACCACGCACGGAGTTCGTCCAGTTCTTCGCGGACCGCGCGGATCTCTGCCTGGTACTCCGGATTGGCCGCCAGTCGCGCGGCGTCGGCGCGCAGGTCTTCCTGCCGCTTGTTGTGCGCGGCGATCTCCAGTGCGCGCCGGATCGCGTGGGTGGGGCTGGTGCCATCTGCCGTGAGGATCGCGAGGTTCTGCGTATCCTCAACTGTCGGACGGAATGTAATCGGATCAGCCATACCGAAAGTATACCTCGCTCATTTCGCGCTGAGGGGTCGTGTCGGCCCTGTTTCGTTGTGGCGTATGGGGAGTCGGCCGGGCCCGTGGTGATACGGCTCGTGCGGGCTCCTTCCGGGTGCGGGGGTCGAACGGGAGAAGCCCGTCGACCATTCGGCCGTGCTCCGGGCGGCAAGTTCTGGCAGCGCCTCGGCGAACGTCGTCCCGCCCCGCACGTCGCCCGGTCGGCGGCGAGGTGGACCAGGATCGCGGCCGTCCGGTAGACGGGCAGCTGGTCGACCTGAGCTGCCGGGAGCCGGGCGGAGAAGCGGACGACGCGCATCCCGCGTCTCACGCAGACAGGGACCGCACTGCCAGGCGGGGCCGCCAGCTCGTGCCGGTCCGGTGCCCGAGCGGCAAGCCCGTGCAGCCACAGGGCACTCTGTAGCGCGACAGTGAGGGGATGCCTCGCGGACAGGGCGGCTCGCAGGTCGGGACCGTCGAACCCTTCCCCTGCGCGGTCCGGTCGCAGCCACCAGCAGGGGCGGTCCGTCGGGCAGCGGACGGAGAGGGCGAGCGCGGTTGTGCGGTCCCCGGCTTGGGAATGCACTGCTCATCGGGGCCGGTACATGTCGTCAGGCTGCTTCGGTGGTGGTGACGGTGAGGGTGTGGTCGGTGAAGCTGGCGACGAGGTCCAGGCGCCCGCCGAGTGCCCAGCGAGGCCGCCTTTGTCCGGCTCGATGTATTCCGGCCGTGTCAGACTGATCTCGGCCCCCAAGGGGTCGCGCAACTGTTGGAGCCGGACGAGCATGGTTAGGGCGCGCCTGGGACGCCGGCGACCTCGACCGTGATTCCGTAGGTATGCAGGATCCGTGCGGCGTGCGCGAGTGTCGCCTGGGAGAACGGGAACAGCGTGTCGGGGGTGAGTTGCTTGCCGTTCTCCAGCAAGATCGCGTAGATGACCTTGGCCGGCTTGAAGTCACGCGGCAGTACCCGGCCGTGGGGGACCGAGGCGACGCAGTCAACGAACTGGTCCCGCACGATGGCGGGCCCGGCGATCAGGCCCTGTGCCGAGTTGAGGCCCTGAGAGAACAAGTGGCTGAGTGGCGCGGACCCCTTTGCGCGCTTGACGTGGATGAGTTCGTTGTCCGGGCCGAGCAGGTCGCAGATCTCCAGGCTGCTGCGAATCCCGAGCGGGTCGCGGACGGTCTGATTCCGGTCGAGGCACAGCAGCCGTCCGCCGGACCTGGCCGCTACGTACCTGTTGTAGTCATTCTCTGTGCGCCCCGTCGGCAGTGACCAGGGGAGGAGGATAACGCTCGGCACGACCGCGAAGAGTGGTGTGATGGCGTCGCGCGAGGTGCGCACGTAATCGGCGCCGATTTCGAACCACTCGCCGTCCATGAGGAAGAACCTGCGTGCATCGACGGAGATGTTGGCTTCCAGCCACTTGTCGGCCCGCGCGCCCCCGAGGACATCCTCTCCGCGAGCGTCGGCGTTGAGGTAGATCCGCCCGCCGCGCAACGCCTTGACGCGCTCACCGCTGCGCTGGGAGCGCGCGGCCCGAAGGATATCGTCCAGTTCCAGCGACGGTACCGGGACGGGCCTACCGTAGCCAATCTTGACTGTGAGACTGTGGGCCTGACCGAAGTACTCAAGCATCGAGGTCGGAACGACCGGTACCAGCCGCTCGCCCGCATCAGCCGCTGTCCCGGAGAGCAGCTTCTCCAGTTCTCCGTTGAGCACGCCCTTCAGGGTGGCGTCGCCCACGGGCATGACGTGCTCGATGAACTCGAGTGCAGCTTCCGGCTGCTCCTCGCGGCAGACCCGCGCGCATTCCCGGATGTCCGAGACGAGCGCATCCGGCTCGACCCCGAACCGCATCTTCAGGCCGCCAGCCCCCTCAACGTTGACTCCGCGGTCGCCCGCAGCCGTGAACGTGACCTTGAGGTCCTTGGCACGCCCGCCGATCCGCCTGATGATTTCGACGTTCTCCGCCACACCGAGCATCCACACCGGCGCGCCGACGGCCACCATGGTGGTGTCAGTCCGGCCGCGGGCGTTGGCCCGCCGCCGGACCAGTTCCTGGACCTGGTCGGAATCCAGCCGCCGGATCAGGAAGCTGAGCCCGAACCGTTCGTCCTTGAGCTCGTCCGGAATAAGCAGGTGCCCGTTCCCGAAGCTGAGCGCGTACGCAGTCCCGTCGATGCCGAGCAATAGCAGCCCGCCGGCGCGGCGCTCGCTGTAGGAGAGGTCAAGCCCTGTTGTGACGGCGGCGTCCCGGAGCCACTCCGCCTTCTTCTCCTCGTCCTGTATCCCGATCCAGATGGCCGGAACCCCTGCCACCTCGATGAATTCGACGTCGGCGTGCCGCTCGTCCAGCGAGCGCAGGCTGACGTACTGTGAAAACGCGTCGAACATTTCTTCGTGGCTGCTGCCTACGTCCGAAACGAACCGGTAGAGCGTCGCAGGCCGCGTCTTAGGTCGGTTCACATACGAGAATGTAGGCTGCCTTTCTCCAATAGAACTTCAAGCTGCTGACAACCCAGGTTGTCACAGTCATGAAATTCTTCAGACCACTAGTAGTGGTAGGTTCCTGAGAGTCAAGCTGGTGCCAAGGGACGGAGGTTCGATGGCGGGAAGCGTGCTCACCGCGCCCCGGGTGCTCATGTCGCTGACGGACGTCGCCGAACTTGCCGAGAAGGACCGTCCTCTCATCACCAAGTGGACCCGCCGCGACATCGGCTTCCCTAAGCCCGTGGGCGGCGACGAGGCCCGTCCGCTGTTCGACCCGGGGGAGGTCGCCGACTGGCTGCTGGCGACCGGCCGCATCAACCGCGAACGGGCCGAGCAGGAGGTGAGCCTGTTCATGCTGGCCGGCCTCGCGGCCAGCTACCCCGGCCCCGATGCCATCGCTGCGGTCACCGCGCTGCTTTGCCTGCGCTATCGCGCAGGAGAGCACGAGCCGCTTTCCGACGGCGCGGGTGATCCGCTCGCTGCGGCCCGCGCGCTGGCCGAGATGATCGATCCGAACGATCGCGTGCTTCTCACCGAGATCCATTCCATTCCTCCTGCCGCGGCCTGGCTGATCGCCCTAGTGGACGAACTGGTCGAAGCGTCCTACACCTGCGGGGCGGCGTTCGAGAGGGTGATGATTGCCCGGCATCGTTTCGGCGCGGGTGCGGCTGCTGCCGCCGCGATAGCCAGGCCGCTGGGACATCTGATCGCGGAACTCAGCGGCGCGGCCGACCGCGCACGGCCGGGGCGCCAGCTCCTGCTGGCCGATCCCGCGGCCGGCCCGGGCGACCTGCTGGCCGCCGTGGTGTACCTGCTCGGCCCGGATAACCCGCCCAGGGTCGCCGCCGCTGAGCCGGACAAGGCGCTGGCCCGTCTGGTCCGGCGCCGGATGCTCGTCCAGGGCATCCCGGACAGCGATCTGGATATCCGCGCCGGCGCGGAACTGCCTGACGAGTGCGGCGAGCCCGACGTGATCGTGACCCAGCTTCCCTATCAGCCGGTCGAGGCCCGCGACGCGATCGGCGCGTTGACAGCGGTAGACGACATGGCGGTCCGGTTGCCCCGGGGCCGCTTCGGCGTGGTCCTAGGACCGGCGGACGTCCTGACCGGCGACCTCGGGGCGTTCTCCCCGGCCGAGCGTGCCCGCGCCAAACTGCTGACGAGCGACATGGTGGAGGCGATCATCCGGCTGCCGAAGCGGCTGGTCCCGTTCCGGCCCGGCTATGAGACCGCGCTGTGGGTGGTCACCCAAGCGCGCACATCCCGGTGGCGCGGCCGGGTCCTGCTCGCGGATGTCTCCGGTCGGGACCTCACCGACGATGTCATCCGCGACCTGGCCGAGGACGTGACCACCTGGCGGCGGGAGGGCTTTACGCCAGTGGCACACCAGCGCGTCTACGGCGAGCAGGTAGCGGTCGCCGACCTGGTCGACCCGCCTCGTTCTCTTCTCGTGAACCGCCGTCCCGTCAGCCCTAGGGAACGCGCGAACGAGGCGAGCCAGCGGGTCCTCGACGTGACCCGGTTCGGAATCGAGCTCGACGAGATCGGTGAGACCGCCACCGCCGACCGCCGCCACGTCTCTACCGGGATGCTGCAGGCAGCGGACCTGAATCCGGCGTCGGACACGATCGGCGCGTTGCTCAAGAGCAGACGCCTGCGCCTGCACCAGGGCACGCGGATCCGCGCGCACCACATCCGGCCAACCGGTCACCACGCCGTGCTCGGTGCGGATGAGGTGCTCGGCATCCGCCGGCCGGGCGAGCGCTGGGTCGACCGCGAGACCTTCGCGCGCAACTATCACAGCGCCCGGCTCACCCAGCCTGGCGACGTGCTGGTCACCACCGGCCAGCGCTTCGGCGTCATGGTGGACTCCCACGGCTACGCGATCGCCGAGTCCCCGGTGCGCATCCTGCGCATCCCCGCCGCCGAGATCGAGCAGTTCACTCCCCGGGTCCTCGCCGCCCTGCTTTCCGCCGACGCGGCCACTCGGCCCGCAGGCGGGGACCGGTCGCTGGAGGAGCAGCGCGTGCTCCTCACCGCCCCCGCCGAGGTCCGCAGGCTCGACCAGCTCCTGACGGAGCTCGACGCCCGCCGCGACCTCGTGAGGAAGGAACTCGACATACTCGACGAACTGCGCAAGGTCGCCATCGGCGGCCTCGTCGATGGAACACTGACTCTCACCAACGACGAACCCAGCGAAGAGGAACAGTAATGCCTGCGCGGAAGAAGAAGGACGACCCGGCGCTCCCGGGCACCCAGACCACGGCCGAACTGCACGCCGTGCTCTGGCGGGCAGCCGACAAACTCCGCGGCTCAATGGACGCCGCCCAGTACAAGGACTTCGTGCTCGGCCTGGTCTTCCTCAAGTACGTCTCCGACGCCTTCGCCGAGCGTCGCGAGGCGATCCGCGCCGAGCTCCTCGCCGACGCCATCCCCGAGGCGCGGCGCGGGGAGTTCCTCGACGACAAGGACGAGTACACCGGCGAGGGCATCTTCTGGGTGCCCGAGGGCGCCCGCTGGGACCACCTCGCGTCCCAGGCCAAGAGCGCGGGCATCGGCGAGCTGATCGACAACGCGATGGACGCGATCATGAAGACGAACGCATCCCTGACCGGCGTCCTGCCGAAGATCTTCAACCGCGACAACGTCGACCAGCGCCGCCTCGGCGAACTGGTCGACCTGATCAGCGACGCCCGCTTCACCGGCCACGGCGAGAAGAAGGCCCGCGACGTCCTCGGCGAGGTCTACGAGTACTTCCTGGAAATGTTCGCCCGCGCCGAGGGCAAGCGCGGCGGCGAGTTCTACACTCCCGCCAGCGTGGTCAAGGTCCTCGTCGAGGTCCTGGAACCGTACTCCGGCCGGGTCTACGACCCGTGCTGCGGCTCGGGCGGCATGTTCGTCCAGGCGGAGTCATTCGTTCTTGCACATAGAGGAAAGCGTGACGACATCGCTGTTTACGGTCAGGAGTCCAACGAACGCACTTGGCGGCTGGCGAAGATGAACCTGGCCATCCACGGCATCAACGGCGACCTGTCCTCCCGATGGGAAGACACCTTCTACGCCGACAAGCACTCCGATAAGAAGGCCGACTTCATCCTGGCCAACCCCCCGTTCAACGATTCGGACTGGTATCGCAAGACAGATGACCCCCGCTGGCGCTATGGCGTCCCCCCGGCGGGCAATGCGAACTTCGCCTGGCTTCAGCACATCGTCTACAAGCTCAGCACCAACGGCACCGCCGGCGTGGTCCTGGCCAACGGGTCGATGTCCTCCAAGCAATCCGGCGAGGGCGAGATCCGCAAGGCTCTCATCGAGGCCGACCTGGTCGCGTGCATGGTCGCCCTGCCCCCGCAACTCTTCCGGACGACGCAGATTCCCGCGTGCCTGTGGTTCTTCTCCAACAACAAGGGTCCCCAGGCGTCCAGGCACCTGGTCGACCGGCGCGGTGAGTTCCTCTTCATCGACGCCAGGTCCATGGGCACGATGGTGGACCGCACCGAGCGCATCCTCACCACCGATGACATCGCCAAGATCGCCGGCGCATACCACGCCTGGCGCGGCACTGCCTCGGCCCGAAACGCGGGCCAGAAGTACGAGGACATCCCCGGCTTCTGCTACTCAGCATCCCTCGAAGAGGTCCGCAAGCAAGACCACATCCTCACCCCGGGCCGCTACGTAGGCGCCGCTGAGGTCGATGACACCGACGCCGAGCCAATCGTGGAAAAGATCGACCGCCTCAAGAAGGAACTCTTCGCCCACTTCGACGAATGCGCTCGCTTGGAGCAGGTCGTCCGCGAGCAACTGGAGAGGTTGATCTAATGGACGCCGACTCGTCTATCAGCGAAGCGATGCTTCGCGTGTCAGCGAACACTCGTGATCTTCCTGAAGAATGGTCATGGAGGCGTCTTGAAGAGGTATGCGCAGGCATATACGACTGTCCACACTCAACACCAAAGCTGACCACGACAGGTCCGTACGTCGTCCGCACGCAAGACATTTTGTCAGGTGTCTTTCTTGCGGCATCTGCTGGGCATGTTTCCGAAGAGACTTACCGCGAACGCGTCACGAGAGCTGAGCCCAAGCGCGGCGACTTGCTGTATAGCCGGGAGGGGACCTACTTCGGAATCGCCGCCGAGGTGCCGCCTAGCGTACGGGTTTGCCTCGGTCAGCGGATGGTTCTAATTAGGCCCGACAGGTCGGTAGTCGGCTTCCGTTTCCTGCGTTACTGGCTGAACTCGCCAATTATGGCCACGTACATTCACGGTTTCCGTGATGGATCAGTCGCCGAACGCCTGAATCTTCCCACGATCCGCTCCTTGCCTGTCTTGGTACCCCCGATGAGTGAGCAGTCGGGAATAGCTGACGTCCTCGGCGCACTCGACGACAAGATCGCCGTCAACGACCGGATCGTTGGCCTGGCGTCCGAATTGATATCCACGCTCTTTGTGCAAGCCCTAGAACGGCCGGGATCAACCGCGCCCCCGCTAGGCGACGTGATAGCCTTTGACTTCGGACTGCCGTTCTCTTCGGATAGTTTCAATAGCGATGAACAGGGACTTCCGCTTCTCCGGATCAGAGATATCAAGACTTTCGCCCCCCAAGTGTGGACAACAGAGCGGATCGCGAGGGATGTGGTTGTGCAGCCTGGCGATGTGGTTGCCGGAATGGATGCAGAATTCCGCCCCGCATTCTGGCTCGGGGAGTCGGTGCTATTGAATCAGCGAGTCCTTCGCGGTCGCCCCTTGGCCGAGGAGGGCGGGCGGTCTTTCGTCCGGGAAGTTCTACGAAAGCCGCTAAGCGAGCTAGAAGGACATAAAACCGGAACGACGGTAATCCATCTCAACAAGCGAGATTTGGACCTATCGTTCGCAGAGGTCCCGGAGCCAAGTGCGTTGGCTGAATTCGAGGCGGCAGCGGAGCCCTTGCGTTATCGGATCGTCGCAGCGGCAGAGGAATCGAGAAGTCTCATCCAACTGAGGGACGCGCTGTTGCCGAGGCTTATGTCGGGGGAGATCCGCGTGCGGGATGCGGAGAAGGCTGTCGAGGATGTGACGTGATGGCGGGGATGTCGGAGAGTGCGTGGGAGCAGCTCGTCATGGACGAGTTGGGCGAGCTTGCCTGGGAGCCCAAGGACGGGAAGCAGATCGCGCCGGGGTCGGGGGAGCGGGAGTCGTGGAGTGAGCTGATCATTCCGTGGCGGCTGCGCGAGGCGATCGCGGCGATCAACCCGGCGCTGCCCCCGTCGGCGGTCGAGGACGCGGTACAGATCGTGCTAACCGCGACCTCGCGGGACGCGCGGGCCGAGAACCTGCGGATGCACGAGTTCCTGACCCGGGGCATCCGCGCCGTCACCTATACCGACAAGTACGGTGCGGTGCAGAACCCGACGATCCGGCTGATCGACCCCCGCGACCCGGGGCGTAACGACTTCATGGCCGCCCACCAGGTGACGGTGGTGGAGGGGGAGCACCGCCGCCGTTTCGACGTGGTGCTGTACGTCAACGGGTTGCCACTGGGCTTCATCGAGCTGAAGAAGTCCACCGCCGACGGTAGCGCGCTGAAGGACGCGCACGCCCAGCTGCGGACCTACGTGGGCGAGCTGCCGCTGGCGTTCCGCTGCAACGAGATCTGCGTGGTCTCCGACGGTCCCGGTGCGCTGTGCGGTACCGCGTTCACGCCGTTCGAGCACTTCGCCCCGTGGAGCGTCGATGATGACGGGCATCCGGTGAAACAACCGGCCGTTCGGGATATCGATCAGCCCATCATGCTGCTGCTGCACGGCATGTTCCCGCACGCGCGCTTCCTTGACCTGGTCACCGGCTACATCGCGTTCGCCCACACCGACGGCACTCTGCTCAAGCGCCTCGCCAAGCCACACCAGTACTTCGCGGTTTCTGAAGCGGTCGGCAAGACGATCGAGGCGGTTCGCGGCGACGGCCGCGCCGGGGTGGTGTGGCATACCCAGGGCTCTGGAAAGTCGCTGGAAATGGAGCTGTACGCCAACCAGATACTCACCCACCCATCGCTCGGCAACCCGACGATCGTGGTCCTCACCGACCGGACAAACCTGGACGATCAGCTCTTCGACACCTTCCAGGCTAGCGACCTGCTGCCGGAGCAGCCTCTTCAGGTAATCACCCGTGACGAGCTCCGCACCGAGCTGGCCAACCGCCGGATGGGCGGAATCATCTTCACCACGCTGCAGAAGTTCGGCAGGACCAAGGAGGAACGCGACAACGGCTGGCCGCACCCGCTCCTGTCCGACCGCCGCAACGTGATCGTGATCGTCGACGAGGCGCACCGCTCCCACTACGACGACCTGAACGGCTACGCGCGGCACCTGCGCGACGCGCTGCCGCACGCCACGTTCATCGCGTTCACCGGCACCCCGATCTCGTTCGCGGACCGGAACACCCGCGATGTCTTCGGTGAGTACATCGAGCTGATCTACGACCTGACCCAGGCCGTCCAGGACGGCGCGACCGTCCCGGTCTACTACGAGTCCCGCCTCATCGAACTGAACCTGCCCAAGGGCATGGACGCGAAGGAGATCGACGAGGCGGCCGACGAGATCACCGCGGGGCTGGACGACTCCGAGCGCGAGCGCATCCAGCAGCGAGTCGCGGCGATGAACCGCGTGTACGGCGCACCGGACCGGGTGCGCAAGCTCAGCGAGGACGTGGTCGCGCACTGGGCGGCCCGCAGCGCCGAGATGCGCAAGTTCATCGGCGTCCCGGGCAAGGGCATGATCGTCTGCGCCACCCGGGAGATCTGCGCCGACCTCTACGAGCGAATTATCGCCATAAAGCCGGACTGGCACAGCGAGGATGCCGACAAGGGCAAGATCAAGGTCGTCTACACCGGCTCCCCGAGCGACGAGCCCAAGATCTACCAGCACGTCCGCCGCCCCGCACAGAACAAGATCATCCAGCAGCGTGCCAAGGATCCCGACGACGAGCTTGAGTTGCTTATTGTCCAGTCGATGCTGCTCACCGGCTTCGACTCGCCGCCGCTGCACACCATGTACGTCGACAAGCCGATGAGGGGCGCAGCGCTCATGCAGGCCCTGGCCAGGGTCAACCGCACGTTCCGCAACAAGCAGGACGGTCTGCTCGTCGGCTACGCGCCGCTCACGGAAAAACTCTTCGAGGCGCTCGCGGAGTACACCACGCGCGACCAGAACACCAAGCCCATGGGCAAGGACGTCGAGGACGCGGTCGCCAAGGTCAGGGACGTGCTGGCCGTGATCAGCGACGAGATCCTGTCCGGATATGACTGGCAGACCCGCCGCGCGGCCACCGGCCCCAGAGCGTACTGGAACGCCGTTACTGGCGCGGTCGACTACCTGCGCGACCCGACCACGCCAGGCAACCAGGTCGAAGAGGGCGAGCTCAACCTGTCGGAACGCTTCCGCCGCGCCGCCGGCCAGCTCGCCCGGATGTATGCGATCTGCCGTGGTAGCAATGAGATGGCGGGCCTGCGTGACGACATCGCGTTCTTCGAAGAAGTCCGGATGCTGAACGCCAGGTTCGACGCTGAGGAGCGTAAGGCCCGCGGCGAGGCCGTCCCGCCCGATGTCGAGCTCTACCTGAACTCCCTCACCGCCAGCGCCATCGAGGCCGGCGCCGTCACGGACATCTACCAGGCGGCGGGCATCGGCCGCCCTGACCTGTCCCACCTGGACGAGGCGTTCATCGCCCGGATGCGCGCACAGCGCAACCCCCATCTGGCCATCGAGGCGCTGCGCCGTCTGGTCGAGCAGGAGATGCGCATCGTCACCAAGCACAACATCGTCAAGCAGAAGTCCTTCGCCGAGCGTCTCGAAGACCTGATGCGCAAGTACACCAACCAGAACCTCACCGCCGCCCAGATCATCGCCGAACTGGTCGCCCTGGCCAAGGAGGTCTCCGCCGACGCCAACCGCGGCGCCACGTTCGCCCCGCCGCTGAACGCCGACGAACTGGCGTTCTACGACGCGGTCGCCCAGAACGAGTCCGCCGTCGCCGGGATGGGCGAGGGCAAGCTAGCGGACATCGCCCGCGACCTGGTCCGCACCCTGCGCCGCGACATCACCACCGACTGGGTAGCCCGCGACGACGTCCGGGCCAAGATCCGCTCCGCCATCAAGCGCCTCCTGGCCAGGCACGGCTACCCCCCGGACGCCGAGAAGGAGGCCATCCAGCGCGTCCTGGACCAGATGGAAACCTTCGCCGACGAATGGTCCCCCCAGAGCAGGGCAATAGCGCGGAGTGGGGCAGAGCGCGACATCTGGGCATGATGAGCGGTGACTCCAGAGGGAGCATCCGATGATCGGCACGTTGCGCACGATGATGCTCGACGTACCCGACGCCCGGCGGCTCGCCGCGTACTGCGGCCGAGGCGGCGGTGCTGCAGCCCGGCGCCACCTCACTGTCCTCCGGCGGCGTGAACTGGCGGGGCCACGCCGACCTGGTCGGCAAGCCGTTCTGCTGGGACTAGACGCGGGACCCCTGAATCGGGCAGCCCGGCACTCTTCCGTCCGTGCGAGCGGGCAACCCTGGGGGACCCCGTTCCGTACCGGTACTGTCGGCAGCACGCTGGTGGTGCCCTCGGATGAGGGAACCTTCCCGGCCTTCGAGATAGTGGCGGTCAGGCCGCTGGAGGCTGACGTGTGGCACTGTTGACCAGGTCGGCCCAGTCGAGACAGTCCCAGCCGTCCCATGCCCCGGCCCAGTCCCAGCCGGTGCGGTCTTCCGGGGCGTTCCGGGCCTGCTCGGCCAGGCCAGGCAGCGCGTCCGGCAAGCCGAGGAGAGCGGCGGTGACCTGTGTCCCGTGGCGTTCTGCGGCGCGGGGACGGGACAGGAGGCTGGCGATCTCGCGGTGCGGGACGACGACGTGGCAGTAGGGCACGGCAAGGCTGAGCGAGTCGATGTCGTGGACTGCGTTCATGCTCCAGGGCTTGGCCGCGCCGCGGAGCAGCTCGGCCTTCAAATCGGCGGCGATCCGCGGCGAAGGGACCGCGTCGGCGAACGCGACCGTGCGGCGGCGGGACACGTCCGGCCTGTTGGACCGATGCCGGGCGGCGTTGCGCCCGCCGCTGCACGACCGGGGCTAGTGTCCCGGTCTTGAGTCATCTCGTCACCACTTGAGTCGTGTTTCGTTTCAGATCGCTCGTGCGGTGGTGACAGAGCCGCCGTCGTGCGTTGTGCTGGGAAGATGCCAGATCCTAGGTTGGCGCCGCTGGTGTTGTCGGAGGACGAGCGGCACACATTAGAAGGCTGGGCCAAGCGCCGCAGTACCGCGCAG
>JASHPP010000606.1 GCA_030038035.1 Trebonia sp. | reverse complement strand
AGGAACCGGGCCAGGTCCGCGTCCGCGTCCCAGTCATCGCCGCCGGGCTGTCCGGGGCCGGGGATGGGGGCGGCTGCCATGGGACGGTTCTCCGTTCGGATTGCCGGGGGGAGATCTGGGCTGATACGAACACTATACCGTACCCCTGCGACAAATCCGCGCCGCTGGAAGCACGTTTTCCAAGATCCTTTTCGAATAATTTTCGTACGAGGCCTCACCGGGGCTGTTAGCGTGTGCGGAATGGCTGACACCTCGGAGCGGCGGATCGCGCCGGTCGTGATCGGGAGCCTGGACTTCGTGTGGTCGCGGATAAGCGACCGCGTCGCCGGGCTGACCGCGGATGAGTACCTGTGGGAGCCGGCGCCCGACTGCTGGTCGGTCAGGCCATCAGTCGCTGGCGCGTGGCGACCGTCCGCAGGCGGAGCCGTCACCTCCCCCGGTGACGACGATCGCGTGGCGGCTGTGGCACATCGGCGTCGAGTGCCTGGCCGGGTTCACCGCGCGCGCCTTTGGCCCCTATCCGCTGCGGGTTCGCGGGCGGGAGTGGTACGCCGAGCCGGAGGCGGCGCTTGCCGCTGTCAGCCAAGCGTGGCAGGCGTTCCGGACCGGTCTCGCGGAGCTGGGCGAAGAAGGAATGTGGCGCCAGCTGGGGCCGGACTGGGGTCCGTACGCCACCGAGCCTCGGGCGTCGCTCGCGTTGCACGTCCAGGACGAGCTCTCACATCACGGCGCCGAGGTGGCGCTGTTGCGCGACCTCTACCTGCGCCGCGCGGGCTGAGCGTCAGCTCAGGGGTGGTCAGTGCTTGACGTGAGCCGATCTGGGCGCAGGGACCTCGCGCCGGCCGCCGTGGGCGGGGCCGCGGGAGTCGCCGGAATCCCCGTCGTCGCCTGGGGTGATCACCATCCCGGCCGCGTCATAGACGGTGGCGCCAGCGGCCCGCAGGGCGGCGCGGCTGGCCTTGTAGTGGTGGCCGCACAGCAGAAGGTCCGCCGCGAAAGGATGTCCTGGGCCCGGCGGCATGATGACCGTGACCACCGGCCGTGCCGGACAGCAGCAGGCACGGTCGACGAGGGTAAGCGGCTTGCCCGGCCCCGGCAGCTCTTCAGCGAGCCAGACGGGGTCGGCATCGCTCGGGTGCGCGAACAAACTCTTCATGTGACAACCATGTCAAAAGCCGCGAGACGCGGTTAGGGCCAGAAGTCCTGTCACAGGCGGTCCAGCGGCTCAGCGGAGGGGCGGTCGCTCCGAGGCGGCAGGGGCTGAGTTCGCGGCGCATCGGGCAGCGCATCGGGCGGCGGACCGGAAGCCGCACCGGGCGGCGGACCGGGCGGATCGGGAGACAGCGCCTGTGAGGGCGCGCTGGACTCAGCGGGGTCCAGACGGCCGGCCGTGACGTCGGCGGCGACGTCGGTGAGCTTGCGGTTGTGGTCCCTGGCGTAGCCGCGCAGCACGGCGAAAGCGTCCTCCACGGTGACGTGCAGCCGCTCGGCCAGGAAACCCTTGGCCTGCTCGATCAGGATGCGGCTGTTCAGGGCGGTCTGGAGCTGCTCGGCGATGACCTCGCTGCGGGCCATGGCACGCTGGTGCACGATCCCGATCGTCGCGGCGTCGGCGAGCGCCTGGCCGAGCGCGGCCGTGTCGGCGTCCAGCGACGCGTGTTCGGCACAGAACACGTTCAGCGCACCGAGCCGCTGGTCGCGAAGCCGCATAGGCAGCGCGTACACCCCGGTGAACCCGGCGGCGAGCGCGGCGGCAGCGAACCGCGGCCAGCGCGGGCCCGCGCTCGCAAGCTCGGTGCATTGCACCGCGCGGCCGCCGAGGTAGGCCTCGAGGCTGGGACCCTCGGCGTTCTGCAGCTGGGACAGTTCAAGCAGCCGGGCCTGCTCGGCGGAGGCGGCGACCAGGTTCAGGACGCCGTGGTGGTCGGCGAGCATGACCCCGCAGGCGCTGACCCCGAGCAGCTCTGTGCAGCGGACGGCGAGCCGCGCCAGGAAGTCGATGACGTCGAAGTCGGTCACCAGGGTGTCGGTCAGTTCTATAAATGCCTCCCGCACCCGCCGGTCCGTGCCAGCCATCACTCCTCCTCTCCGTTCCGCTCGCCGGGACGCTCGCCGGGACGCTGACCGGAATGCTGACCGGTGTTCCCGCCGGGATGCTCGGCGTCGCCTTGCGGGCGGCCGGGGCGTGGCGGGTCTGCGTCCAGGCGTACCCGGCGGGCCAGTACGTCGGCGGCCAGGTCGGTGACCTGGCGACCACGGGTGTACGCGTGGGCGCGCAGCGCGGCCAGCGCGTCGGACATGCTGACCCCGAGTTGCGCGGCCACCATGCCGGTGGCCTGGTGCACCTGGGCGCGGCGCGTGCTGAGCGCGGCATCGGCCAGGCCCTCCGGGCCGGAGGCGATCCCGCCGCGCTCATCGAGCGCGAGCACAAGCACCGCGTCGGCGAACACCAGGCCGTCGGCCAGCTCCTGCGAATCCAGCATCCCGGCCTGCAGCCGGTATACCCCCAGCACCCCGATCAGCGCAGCGCCGACTGCCACAGGGAAGGCGAACATCCCGCGTACGCCGCGGCCCGCCGCCGCGGGGGCGAACGCCGGCCACCGGCGCTGCGCGTCCGCCCAGGTGATATCGGGCACGAGGACCGGGCCGCGCCCGGCGACGGCGTCGACGCACGGTCCCTGCCCGAGCGTGAATTGCAGCTCTTCCAGCTCTTCTGCGGCGGGGGCGCTGGCCAGCACCGGCTCCCGCGGCGCGCCGTGACGGACCACGGACAGTCCCGCTCCCGCCGCGGCCAGCCCGTCGGCGCAGGCGATGACCGCATGCCGAAGTGATACCGCCGCGCCCTCTTGCCGGGCGCACGCGCTGATCGCCGCCCACACCTGGGCACTGCGCGCCTGCTCCACGCACACCACCCTCCTCATCCCTATCCCAGCACACCCCCGGGTGCGGGAACAGGGACGTTCAGCCCGCAGCAGGCCGCCGCCGCGGCTTTGCCTTCCACGGCGGGGTGGTGCGGGATAGTCAAGGCCGTCGCGCGCGGTCCCCATAACCGGCGGCTGGAATCCGTCACCTGGACCAGGTGTCGCGATCGTATATCGATCGCGGTACCGTCTGGCCCCGCCCCGGCGGGGGCCAGCACGGTCAGCATGAGGCGCCGCAGGTCCTTGATCGCCTCATCGAGTTCGCCGACGGCGTGGCGCAGCCGCTGCGCGGCGGGGGCCGCCCCGTCGCCGGCGAGCGCAAGCGCGAAGTGCAGATCAAGGCCGGCGGAGAACAACCGGTTCACGATCGCCTGGCCGAGCGCGCCGGCGTCGTTGTCCTGCCCGGGGTCCGGTGCTGGCAGGGATGAAGGGTGCGAACCGGCAGCCTGAGCCGGATCAGCCTGCGGAGAATCTGTCATAACGGGTTACCGGAGCCTTCCTTCCTGCCTGACGCCGCGACGATGGCGTGCCGTCAGGGTCCGGAACAGCTCCGCCCGGCCCGCCGCGCTCCAAGCGCGGGCGGGCCGTACCGTCCAAGAGTAAAACCGGCGGCAGCCGGCTGCCTAGACGGTCGGGACTGGGCGCCGAAACTTTCAGCGCCGCCACCGCCACCAGCGCTGCCGCCAGCACCGACAGCCAGCCAGCCGGCCGTCAGCTGAACGGCGTGCGCGGCCGCCGCTGGAGCTCGCCGTCGAGGTAGACGTCCACCTTCTCGTCGTAGAAGCACGCCAGGCCGGCGACCTTCTGGCTTTCTGGCAGCGGCGCCCGGTAGATCCACACGAGGTCGGCATGCACGCCCTGACCGGTGTCCACCGACCAGTACGCTGCCGTGCCCTTGTAGGGGCAGTGCGTCTGGGTGTCCGAAGGGCGGAGCAACTCCGTGCGGACGTCGGACAGCGGCAGGTAGTAGCGCGGCGGCAGGCCGGTCTCGAACAGGATGTGCGGCCGGGTGGAGTCGGCCACGGTGACGCCGTCCACTTCGACGCGGACATGCCGGGAGCTGGCGAGGATGTCCACCCGTTTGTACGGGTCCCGCGGATGGGTGTAGACCGGCTCGTCCTCTTCCAGCCATTCGTCCATCGCGGCCCAGTCGAACCGGACGAGGTCGCGCAGCGCCTCAAGCGGGGACTCGGCGTAGCGCTTGGCCGCGCTCTCGGCGGTCGCGCCCGCCACCGCGACATCGAAGATCTCGGCCTCGCCGCGGCTCGGCGAGTGCTCGGTCTTACCGGTCGGCACGAGCTGCGCGGCAACGTCCGCGAGCGGCATGTAGTACGCGGGGTAGTACGGGTTTTCCCACACCAGGACGGGATGCCGGGTGTCGGCGACCGGCCGTCCGGCCAGGTAACAGCGCACCCGCTTGGCGCCGTGCTCAACCCGCACCGCGCCTCGTGAGTTCTCCTGCATGGCAGCCTCCGTTTCCACGCTACCCGCAGGCTGCCGGAACCGGAACCGGCACGACCCGCGACCCCGTGCCGTGACGGACGGGCTCGGAGTAGTAGAGCAGGCCGCCGTCCACGCCGAGGAGCCGGCCTTGCGCGGGGCTGGTGATCGGGAGCGGCGAAAGCCTGCGCCCGGTGTCCGGGTCAGCGCAGAAGTCCCTTTGCGGCCCGCCGGCCTCGTTCTCCGTCACCCACAGCACGCCGTCGGCGACCCGCACGCTCAGGTCGTTGGGCGAGGGGATCGACGGCATCGCGCGGACGGTCATCGTCGCGGTGGACAGCAGCTCGGCGAAGGCCGACGACCCGCCGACCTCCGTGATCCAGACGCCGGAGTCGGGGAAGCCGTCGATCGAGGCGTTTTCGGCGAAGACCGGGTGCGCGGCGAGCAGCGCGCCGGTGTCCGGATTCCGCCGCTGGACCGCGCCGGTGACCCCCTGCTCGCTGTCGACGAGGACCGAGCCGTCCGCGGTCGCGCCCACGTCAGACCGGTACGCCCCCGGCAGCCGAACGTCGGCGGTCGTCTCTACCGACGAGGGCGATACCCGCAGCAGCTGGTCCGCGCCGTCCAGCCACAGCCAGCCGCCCGCGTAGGCCACGTGCGCGCCGCCAGCGTACTGCTCGTCGCTGAACCGCAGCCCGCCGGTGACCATGAGCGTGGCCGGGCCCAGGCGCAGCAGGAACTCGCCGAGTGCGGTCGAGTCGGTGACCCACAGCCAGCCGTCGGCGAACAGCGGGGCGCCGACCAGCCCAGGGCTGAACGCGTTCCTTGCCGTGATCGCGCCGGTCCGCACGTCGATCCGCGCCAGCACCATCCTGGGCAACCCTGGGCCGGCCGGCGATGCGTACCAGCTCAGGTACACGGCGCCGCCGGTTACCGTCAGCGCTGGGTTCTCGCCGGGGATCGCGCCGAAGACCCCCGAGGAGGCTGCCGCCGAGCTGGGCGCCGTCGGCGTGCGCGCGGGCCCCGTCGCGCATCCCGCCGCGCAGAGCAGCACCGCCGCGCACACCAGCACCGCCGCGAAGGCTGCTCGGGCCGGCCGGACTCCCATACCCCTTAGACAAATCGGCGGAGCCCGCGGTTGCAGCGGGCAGGTGCGCGGGTAAATCTGTTGATTACTGGGGGAGAAGATGATAGTGGCGATCGTTGGCGCCGGACGGCTCGCGGAGGGGATAGCCGTCAGGACCCTGGCGGGCGGGCACAAGCTGCGGCTCACCGACAGCGAGCAGGGCAAGGCCGAAGCGCTCGCGGCCAGCCTGGCGGCCAGGACAGGGCCGGACGCGGGCGGCGCCCCGCTCGAGGTGACCGTGGCCGGGACGGCGGAGGCGATCGCGGGCACCGACGTCATCGTGCTCGCGCTGCCGTACCCGGAAGGGCGGCAGGTGGCCCGCGACCAGGGCGCGGCGCTGTCGGGGATGACCCTGGTCGACACCTGCAACCCGGTCGACTTCTCCACGTTCGACTGCCTCCTCACCAGCCCGGGGATGTCCGCCGCCGAGGAGATCGCGGAGATCAACCCGGCGGCGCGCGTGGTCAAGGCCTTCAACACGACGTTCGCGGCGGCCCTGATGGCGGGGCAGGTCTGCGGCCTTCCCGTCGACGTGTTCCTGGCCGGCGACGACCCGGACGCCAAGGACAAGGTGGCCGCCCTGGTGCGGGACGGCGGGATGCGGCCGATCGACACCGGCCCGCTGCGCCGCGCGCGCGAACTCGAGGCGTTCCAGCTGCTGCACATGACACTGCAGGGGCCGCTGGGGCTGGACTGGAGCAGCATGATCAAGCTGCTGCCCTTACTTCGGTTCCGCGGGATCCTTATCCCGAACGGACAGTGGCGCCTCTTCCCGCCCGGCCCGCCTGTTCCTGACGGCGCCGGCCGCCTGGCAATTAGCCCGCGCCTACGTCCACGGTCACCACAGCCACCCCAGGCACCGCGTGTACCAGCGCCGGGCGTGCCGAGCGTGATCCGGAAGACTTTTCGTACCTGTAGCGGTGCCGGCCGCATAGCCGCGGCTCGGGCCCGTGCGGTCGCGGCTCCTGGCACGCGATTACGATGGTGAGCGATGACCGAACGCAAGCCGCAGGGGATGAGCTTCACCTCGTGGATCGACCAGCAGGTCGCTGACGCCGAACGGCGCGGGGTGTTCGACAACCTGCCGGGCGCCGGCCTCCCGCTTGAGCTCAAGCGGGACACCGAAGCGGACTACGGCCAGGCCTGGATGCGCGACTACGCCCGCCGCGAGGGAGTGCCGCCTGAGGAGTTCCTGCCCGCCCCGCTGCGGCTGCGCAGGGAGTCCGAGCGGCTGGCCGAGACCGTCGGGGAGCTGCCCTCGGAGGAGGCGGTGCGCGAGGTGGTCGCGGACCTCAACCGGCGCATCCTGCGGTGGCGGCGGATCCCTGTCGGCCCGCCGGTCTTCGTCCGGCTGGTGAACAAGGACGAGATCGTGGCCCGCTGGCGGGCGGCACAGGCCGCCAACCGCCCGCGGCCGCCGGCGGCCGCGGGCCCGCCCGCGGAGCCGCCCCTGGAGCCGCCCGCGCCAGCCAGGCAGGGCCGCTCGCGCGGCTGGCGGCGCCGCCGCGGGGTGTCTTAAGCCTTCTCGGCGCCCGCTGTCCAGACCTGGCCGGCGAGCACCGCGTCGGTCAGCGCCGGGACGCCGGGCCAGGGGAAGGCGGGGCGGCTGGCGCGCAGTGACACGATGCCGTGCAGCGCGACCCAGACGTTGACCGCCATGGCGAACGCGTCGCCCGGCCGGGCCAGGCCCGCGTCGGCGCAGGCCTGGATGGCGGCCTGCAGGCGCTGGAAGACCCGCCGCCCGGGCATGTCCTCGGGCAGCACGGGCGGGACGGCGCGCAGCCTGGCCGCGAACAGGATCCGGTAGTGGCCGGGCTGGCCGAGGCCGAACGCGCAGTACGCGGCGCAGAATGCCCGCAGCGCGGCGGCCGGGTCGCCGGCGCCCGCCATCGCGTCCCGCAGCGCGTCGTCGAGCCGCCCGAACCGGTCGGCCACCACCGCGCGCACCAGGTCGCTCTTGTCGGGGAAGTGCCGGTAGATGGACGGGGCGGCGATCCCGGCCTCACGGGCCACCGCGCGCAGCGTCAGGATTTCGGCGTCGCCGCAGGCCTCTAGCAGGCGCGCCGCCGCCTCGATCAGCTCGGCGCGCAGCAGCGCGCCCTCGCCGCGCCGGTTCCGCTGCCGCTGCCCCCGGGCCACCGTGCCCGCCTCTGCCATGGTCGTCGCCACCCCTTGACCCTCTTAGATTACGAGTGTTAGCTTACAGCTAATAGCTAACGAACGTTAGCTTATCAGCCAGAGAGGAAACACGCGATGTCCACCACGCTCACCCTCACCCGCGTTGCCCACTCGTGCGCGCTGCTTGACTTCGGCGGCCAGCGCGTGCTCACCGACCCGTGGTTCTCGCAGAAGCCCGGCTACTACCGCGGCGAGCCGCTCGCCTTCACGCCGGGCACGCTGCCGCCGCTGGCCGCGGTGGCCGTCAGCCACGCCCATTACGACCACTACGATATCGACGCCTTCGCCGCATACCCGGACAAGGACGTGCCGCTCATCGTCGGCCGCGGGATGGCGGCCAGGGCGCGCGGCGCGGGGTTCACCGCCGTGACCGAGGTCGAGCCGTGGCAGGAGGTGGCGGTCGGCGGCCTGCGGATCACCGCCGCGCCGGCCAAGCACGGCGTGCCCGAGGTCACCTACGTCATCCAGGGAGCCGGGCTGACCGTCTTCTTCGGCGGCGACACGCTGCGCATCCCAGAACTCGACGAGGTCGCCCGCCGGTTCGCCGCCATCGACCTGGCGCTGCTGCCCGTCAACGGCCTGGCGATCCGCCCCGCCCTCAACCGCCAGGTGGTGATGACCGCCGAGCAGGCCGCGGAACTGTGCGCCGTGCTCCGCCCGCGGGTCGCGGTGCCCATCCACTACGCCTTCACCGCCGGGCCGGTGCGCGACCGCCTGCTGCTGAAGTACGACGGCACACCCGGGCGCTTCGCCGCCGCCGTCGCCAGGCACGCCCCGGACACCACGGTGCGCGTCCTCGACCCGGGTCAGCCGCTCACCCTGCGGCCGGCCGCGGCAGCCCGCTGACCGTCAACATCTTCAGCCGGCCAGGTCGCGGATCACGGCGGCCAGGGCGCTGACGCCGTACAGGCAGTCGTCGCGGGAGGCGTGTTCGGCGGGGGAGTGCGAGACGCCGGCCGGGTTGCGCACGAAGACCATCGCCGTGGGCACGCCCGCGTTGGCCAGCACGCCGGCGTCGTGCCCGGCCCCGGTCGACAGCACCGGGGCGGCGTCCAGGAGCGCCGCCAGGTGGGCGACAAGGAAGGAGTCGAACGACGTCGCGTCCGTCCACGACTCCTGCGCCAGCGACCCGCCGGCCAGCGACCCGCCGGCCAGCGACCGGTCACGGAGCGCGCCAGCGAACTCGGCGACCATCGCCCGCACCGCCGCCCCGTCGGCGCCGCGGGCGTCCAGCCAGCCGGTGACCCGGGACGGGATCGCGTTCACGCCGTTGGGCTCGACCACGACCTTGCCGACGGTCGCCAGCACGCCGTGCCGTCCGGCCAGCTCGCGCGCGCACGTGATCGCGGCGGCGAGGGCGAGCATCGGGTCGCGCCGGTCGGCCAGCCGGGTCGTGCCGGCGTGGTTGGCCTCCCCGTCCAGGCAAAAGCGCCACCGGCCGTGCGGCCAGATGGCCGAGCCGACCGCGAGCGGGCGGCCGAGGCCGGCGAGCCCGCGACCCTGCTCGATGTGCAGTTCGACGAACACCCCGACCCGGCGCAGGGCTTCCTCGTCCCTGCCCACCGCGCCGGCGCCGGCCGCGTTCCCTGCCGCGCGGATGGCCTCCGCCATCGTCACGCCGTCGCCGTCGCGAAGCGCGAGCGCCCGCTCCGGCGCCAGCGCCCCGGTCAGCAGCCTTGACCCGGCGCAGGCCACGCCGAACCGGGCGCCTTCCTCGTCGCCGAAGTTCACGACCGCGAGCGGGCGGAACGGGGCGTACCCCGCCGCGCGCAGCTCATCGAGCGCGGCGAACGCGCTGATCACCCCCAGCGCGCCGTCGAACGCGCCCCCGTCGGGCACCGAGTCCAGGTGCGACCCGACGGCGACGCCCGGACCCGCGTCCGGGTCGCCCCACCAGGCCCACTGGTTGCCCGCCCGGTCGGCCGTCACGGCGAGGCCGCGCTCGGCGGCGCAGCCGGCGAACCACTCGCGCAGCGCGGCGTCCTCCCGCGTCCAGGCGAACCGCCGGTACCCGCCGCTGCCCGGGTCGCGGCCGACCGGTTCCAGGTCTGCCCACAGCCGGCCGAAGCTGGCGGCGGCGATGTCCGTCACGACGGCAGCCGGACCCCGCCCGCGGGGTGGGCGAGCAGCGTCTGCTCGCCGGCGGGGGCGTCCCCCGAGTCGATGTGCCGCAGCACGCCCGTGCCCGGGTCGTTGCTGAGCACGCGCTCGATCTTGCGGGCGGCCAGTTCGGTGCCGTCGGCCACGGTGACCTGCCCGGCGTGCAGCGACCGGCCGATGCCGACCCCGCCGCCGTGGTGGAACGACACCCAGGTGGCGCCGGAGGCGGTGTTCACCAGCGCGTTGAGCAGCGGCCAGTCCGCGATCGCGTCAGACCCGTCGGCCATCGACTCGGTCTCCCGGTAGGGGGACGCCACCGAGCCGGCGTCCAGGTGGTCGCGGCCGATCACGATCGGCGCCGACACCTTCCCCGAGGCGACCAGGGCGTTGAACTCAAGGCCCGCCTTGTCCCGCTCGCCGTAGCCGAGCCAGCAGATCCTGGCAGGCAGCCCCTGGAACGCGACGCGCTCTTGCGCGGCCCTGATCCAGCGGTGCAAATGCGAGTTGCCGGGGAACAGCGAGAGCACGGCCTCGTCGGTGGCCCGGATGTCCGCGCTTTCGCCGGACAGCGCCGCCCACCGGAACGGGCCCTTCCCCTCGGCGAACAACGGCCGGATGTAGGCGGGCACGAAGCCGGGGAACGCGAACGCCCGCGCGAAGCCGCCGAGCCGCGCCTCGTCGCGGATCGAGTTGCCGTAGTCGAAGACCTCGGCGCCCGCGTCGAGGAAGCCGACCATGGCAGCGACGTGACGCGCCATAGACGCCCGGGATCGTTCGGTAAATTCTTGTGGTTTCTTGTCGGCGTAGTCGCGCCAGTCGGACAGCTCCACCCCCACCGGCAGGTAGGACAGCGGGTCGTGCGCCGACGTCTGGTCGGTGACCGCGTCGGCCTCGACGCCGCGGCGCAGCAGCTCGGGCAGCACCAGCGCGCAGTTGCCCACGACGCCGACGGACAGCGCCCGCCGGTCCTTCTTGGCCTCAGCGCACAGCGCCAGCGCCTCGTCGAGGCCGTCCGCCACCACGTCGAGGTAGCGCGTGGCGACCCGTCGCTCAAGCCGGGCCGGGTCCACGTCGACGACCAGGCAGACGCCGCCGTTCAGCGTCACGGCGAGCGGCTGGGCGCCGCCCATCCCGCCGCAGCCGCCGGTCACGGTCAGCGTGCCGGCCAGCGTCCCGCCGAACCGCCTGGCCGCCACGGCGGCGAACGTCTCGTAGGTGCCCTGCAGGATGCCCTGGGTGCCGATGTAGATCCACGACCCCGCGGTCATCTGCCCGTACATGGTCAGCCCGGCGTGCTCAAGGCGGCGGAACTCCGGCCACGTCGCCCAGTCGGGCACCAGGTTCGAGTTCGCGATCAGCACCCGCGGCGCCCACTCGTGCGTGCGCACGACGCCGACCGGCTTGCCTGACTGGACGAGCATGGTCTCGTCCTCGCCCAGCGTCGTCAGCGTGGCGACCATGGCGTCGAACGCGGCCCAGCTGCGCGCCGCCCGGCCGGTGCCGCCGTAGACGACGAGGTCGCCGGGCCGTTCGGCCACCTCGGGGTCGAGGTTGTTCATCAGCATCCGCAGCGGGGCCTCGGTCTGCCAGGACCGGGCGGTCAGCGTGGTGCCGCGCGGTGCGCGGACGGGGCGGGCGCCTTCCATGCCTGTCCAGCTCCTTTCACATGCTTTTATTCCGAACGATCCCGGCCTACTCAAGCGGCCCGGTGACTGCTTGCGCGGCGCGCACGGCGCCGCCGGTCGCGACGTACTCCACGGCCGCCTCGATCTGCGGGCCGAGGAAGCGGTCGGGGCCCGGTCCGGCCACGGTCGCCCGCAGGCCGGCGACCACGGCCGCCGTCGCGGGCGCGGGGGAGACCGGCGCGCGCAGGTCGAGCGCGCGGGCGGCGGTCAGCACCTCGATCGCGAGCACGCGGGTCAGGCCGTCGACGGCGCGGCGCAGCTTGCGCGCCGCCGACCAGCCCATCGACACGTGGTCCTCCTGCATCGCGCTGGACGGGATCGAGTCGACCGAGGCCGGGGCGGCCAGCCGCTTGAGCTCGCTCACGATCGCGGCCTGGGTGTACTGGGCGATCATGTGCCCGGAGTCCACGCCGGGGTCGTCGGCCAGGAACGCCGGCAGCCCGTGGCTGCGTGCCACGTCGAGGAAGCGGTCGGTGCGCCGCTCGGCGATCGAGGCGAGGTCGGCGACCGCGATCGCGAGGAAGTCGAGCACGTAGCCGACCGGCGCGCCGTGGAAGTTGCCGTTGCTCTCCACCCGCCCGTCGGGCGTGACCACGGGGTTGTCGATCGCCGCGGCAAGCTCCCGGCCGGCCACGGTCTCGGCGTGCGCCAGCGTGTCGCGGGCCGCGCCGTGCACCTGCGGCGAGCAGCGCAGCGAGTAGGCGTCCTGCACCCGGGTGCAGACGTTCGGGTGCCGGTGGCTGGCCATGATCGCGGAGTTCGCCAGCAGGGCGCGCAGGTTCGCGGCGCTGGCGGCCTGGCCGGGATGCGGGCGCAGCGCCTGCAGGTCGGCGGCGAACACCGCGTCGGTGCCAAGCTGCGCCTCGACGCTCATCGCGGCGGCGATGTCGGCGGTCGTCAGCAGCAGCCGCAGGTCGGCCGCGGCGAGCACCAGCATGCCGCACATGCCGTCGGTGCCGTTGATCAGCGCCAGGCCTTCCTTCTCCGCGAGCTGCAGCGGCTCGATCCCGGCGCCGGCGAGCGCCGTGGCGGCGGGCAGCCGCGGGCCGGTGACGCCGGCGGCGGCGATCCGCACCGTGCCCTCGCCCATCGCGGCGAGCGCGCAGTGCGCGAGCGGGGCCAGGTCGCCGGAGCAGCCGAGCGAACCGTACTCATGCACGACCGGGGTGATACCCGCGTTGAGCATCGCCGCATAGGTGCGCGCCACCTCCAGGCGCACCCCCGTGCGGCCGGTGGCCAGCGTGGACAGCCGCAGCAGCAGCAGCGCCCTGATCACCTCGGTCTCCACCTCCGCGCCAGACCCGGCCGCGTGCGAGCGGATCAGGCTGCGCTGCAGGTGGGCGCGCAGCGCCACGGGGATGTGCCTGGTCGCCAGCGCGCCGAAGCCGGTGGAGACCCCGTAGTGCGGCTGCTCGTCCGCGGCGAGCGCCTCGATGACCTTGCGGCTGGCGGTGATCTCGTCCGCTGCTTGCGCCGAGAGCTCGACGGGCGCGCCGTGCCGGGCGACGGTTATGACGTCGGAGAAGCTCAGCGGGCCGGTGCCCACGACGACCGTGCCTTCGGCGGTGCTGGTGCTGGTGTCCACGCCTTCCATGGCATCCCACGACGGCGGCCGGCGCCAGACCCGCCTGCCTCGTACTGTCTGGTATCCAAGACAGTGTGAGCGACGTCCCCGCCGCGCGCCAGGTGCTGGCGATCCTGCGGTATTTGTCCCGCCAGCCGCGGCCGGTGCCCGCCAGCGCGATCGCGCGCGACCTCGGGCTGCCCCGCTCGACCGCCTACCACCTGCTGGCCGAGCTGATCGCCGCGGGCTTCGTCGTGCACCTGGCCGACGACCGCCGCTACGGGCTCGGCGTCAGCGCCTACGAGCTCGCCACCGGCTACGTCCGCCAGGCGCCGCTGCAGCGGCTCGCCCGGGTGCCGCTGTCGGACCTGACCGACGCGACCGGGCACAGCTCGCACCTGGCGGTCATGCACGGCAGGGAGGTCCTCTACGTGATCGAGGACCGGGCGCCGGGCCGGGCGCCGCTGGTCACCGACGTGGGGGTGCGGCTGCCCGCGCAGCTGACGGCGAGCGGCCGCGCCATGCTCGCCGCGCTCCCGGCGGCTAACGTCCGCGCGCTGTTCCCCGGTGCTGGCGCGTTCGTGCTGCGCACCGACCGCGGCCCGCGCGGCCCGCGCGACCTGCACGCCCTGCTCGCAGAGGTGAGGCAGCGCGGCTACGCGACAGAGGACGGCGACGTGACCCCCGGCCTGAAGTCGGTGGCCGCCGCGGTGCTCGACCACACCGGCCACCCGGAGGCCGGCGTCGCGGTGACGTTCCCCGCCGCCGAGGTCGACGACGCGGGCTTCGCCCGCATCTCGTCGCTGGTGGTCGCCGCGGCCGCCGAGATCAGCCGCCGCATCCGGGGCTCGTGACCC
>JASHPP010000605.1 GCA_030038035.1 Trebonia sp. | reverse complement strand
CCCCGGCGGGGGCAGCCCGCGCCCGTGCCGATCGCCGGCGCGTCCGCCGCGGTGCTGGCGCTGGGCAGGGCGCGGGCGAGCATCGCCGCGCTGCCGCACTCGCCGCAGCTGCTGCACGAGCTGTCCGGCTCGGTCACCAGCGGCACGCGTACCGGCCGCGGCACGACCGCGGCCACGACCGTGCCGGGGATCGACGTCGCCGCCTACCAGCATCCGGACGGCGCGCCCATCAACTGGGCCGGCGTCTACGCGGCCGGCTACCGGTTCGCGGCCATCAAGGCCACCGAGGGCGACTACTACGTCAACCCGTGGGTGCTCAGCGACCTGGCCGTGGCGCAGACCGCGGGCCTGTACGTCACCGCCTACCACTTCGCGATACCCAACGTCAGCGGCGGGGCCGAGCAGGCCAGGTTCGCGGTGCAGTACTCCGACTACGCCACCGGCGCCAAGATGCTCCCGCTGATGCTGGACATCGAGTACGACCCGTACGTGTCGAGCGACGGCACCAACATGTGTTACGGGCTCAGCGCGACCCAGATGACCGCCTGGATCGCCGCGTTCGTCTCGACGGCGCGGAGCCTGACCGGGCAGTACCCGATCATCTACACCACGGCGAACTGGTGGGACACGTGCACGGGCGGCAGCACCGCGTTCGGCGCGGACCCGATGTGGGTGGCGGCGTACGGCTTCGTCAGCCCGCCGATGCCGGCCGGCTGGCCGGCCTACACGTTCTGGCAGTACACAAGCACGGGCACGGTGCCGGGGGTGGACTCTCCCGGCACCACCGACCTCGACGACTTCAACACCGGCCTGGCCGGGCTGATCGACCCGGGCAGCCAGCAAAACGGCGTCGGCGCGCGGGTCGCGCTGCAGGTCAACTCGCTTGCCGCCGTGGCCAGTCTGCCGCTCACCTACACCGCCACCGGGCTGCCGCCCGGCCTGGCGATCAACGGCGCCGGCATGATCAGCGGCGTCATCGGCGACGTGCCGGGCGGCACCGGCGACCCGGTCTACGACGTGACGATCAAGGCCGCCAACGCCGCGGGCCCGGCCGGCTCGGTGAGCTTCGCCTGGCACATCAACGTGGCACATCAGGTGATCGCGGGCGCGCCGGGGTAGCAGCGGACGCGGGTCACTGGCCGCTGGCGGCCGTCTGCGCGGCGCGTATCGCGGCCGAGCGCATCCGCGCGCGCAGGTCCGCGTTCGCGCCGCGGTCGGTCCGCGCCTCGACGATCCGCAGCCCGGTCCCGGTGACGGCCTTGGCCAGCTCGCCGGGGTGCTCGACGAGCGCGTACGGCACGCCGAACGCGGCCGCGAGCAGCTCGACAGAGGCTCCGTGCGGTGTCCCGAACATCCGCTCGAACATCCCCCGGTCCGCCCCGGCCTGCTCAAGCGCGCTGAAAATGCCGCCGCCGTCGTTGTTGACCACGACCAGGCACAGGTCCGGCCGCGGCTCCCCCGGCCCGATCGCGAGCCCGGCCGCGTCGTGCAGCAGCGCCAGGTCCCCGATCAGCGCGAACGCGGGCGCCCCGGACGCGGCCGCGTGCGCGAGCGCCGCGCCGCCTGCCGTGGACGCGGTCCCGTCGATCCCGCTGGCGCCCCTGCTCGCCAGCACCCGCACATCCGCCCGCGGCGGCATAAGAAGATCGATATCCCGAACGGACAGGCTGTTCCCGGCCCAGAGCAGTGCTTGCTCAGGCAGCGCGGCGAGCAGCTCGCGGGCGACCTGCGGTTCGGTCAGCGCCGACTCCGCGTCGCTCATGGCCCGGTCGAGCACGGCGTCGGCGGCGCGCCGCGCGGCGGAGTCCGCGCGGCGCCATCGCTCCAGCCAGCTGGGCGCCCCGGGCGCCCCGGGCACGCCGGCCAGCCGCACGCTCGCGGTGACGTCGGTCGCGGCACGCTGCGGGTCGGCCCACCGCCCCGGTCCCTGCGCCACGACCACGTGCCGCACCGGTTCGCCCGCCCCGGCGAGAGCCAGCAGCGCTGACTGCGGCCGGGACAGCCCGGGCCGGCCGGCGGAAACGATCACAAGCGGCCGGTGCGCCGCCATGAACGCCTCCGACGCCAGCAGGTACTGGTACCCGGGCAGCGCGTTCGGCCCGCGCCGCGCCCCGGACGACGGCTCGGCGAGCACCGGCCACCCAGCGCGCTCGGCCAGCTCGACCAGCGCGGCGGCGTCGTAGTCCCCGTCTCCGCAGACCACGACCCCGCGTTCGGTCCACGGCAGCGCCAGTACCCCGGCGGCTACGGCCCTGGCGCTCCCGCCAGCTCGGGCGGCGCGAGTCCATGGCGCGCCGCCTGGACGCCCGTCCAGCGGCTCGGGCCAGTCGTCCGTGTCGTCAGGGACGAGGGGGTCACGGAACGGGAGGTTCACGTGGACAGGGCCGGGGAAGGTGCCCGTGTCGCCGGCCGCCAGCGCCCACGCCTGGCAGGCCAGCGACCGCCAGTAGCCCGCCGCGCCCTGGCGGGGGTGCGGCACCTCGGCCTCGGCGTACCAGCGGACCGCCGCGCCGTACAGCTTCACCTGGTCGACGGTCTGGTTAGCGCCGGTGTCGCGCAGCTCAGGCGGCCGGTCGGCGGTGAGCACGAGCAGCGGGACGCCTGACTCGCCGGCCTCGATGACCGCCGGGTGGAAGTTCGCCGCCGCGGTGCCCGACGTGCACAGCACCGCGGCCGGCCGGCGGCTCGCCTTGGCCAGGCCGAGCGCGGTGAACGACGCGGAGCGCTCGTCGATCCGGACGTGCAGCCGCACCCGGCCCGCCCGGTCCAGCTCGTGCAGCGCCATCGCCATCGGCGTGGACCGCGATCCAGGCGCGGCCACGGCCTCGCGCAGCCCGCACCTGGCCAGCTCGTCGGCGAAGACCATGCCGAACGCCGTTGCGGGGTTCACGGTCCCGCCCGGCCCTCTCTTGCTGTTATCGCCGGTCCGTTTCTTGCTGTTATCGCCGGTTCCGCGCCGAGGTACTCCGCGGCCGCGCGCGCCCGCCGCCGCCACGGCCCGGGGTCGGTCTCCCAGCGGGCGAGCGCCGCCAGGCTGACGGCCGGCCGGCGGACCGGCAGCTCGCCCCCGCTTTCGGCGAGCGGGTCGGCGGTCACGTCGCCCGCGAGCAGCGACATCGTCGCCAGGCCGCACGCGTACGGCAGCTCGGGCAGCGCCGCGGCGAGCGCCACGCCGGCGGCCAGCCCGACGGAGGAGTCGACCGCGCTTGACACCACGACCGGCAGCCCGCACGCCTGCGCCACCCGCAGTGCCGCGCGCACGCCGCCGAGCGGCTGCACCTTGACCATGACGACGTCGGCCGCCCCGATGGCCCGCACGCGCAGCGGGTCCTCGGCCTTGCGGATCGACTCGTCCGCCGCGACGGGAATGTCGATAAGCCGGCGAAGCTCGGCGAGCTCCTCGAGGGTGGCGCAGGGCTGTTCGGCGTACTCGAGGGTGTAGCGGTCAAGCGCGCGGAGCATCCGCGCCGCCGTGCCGACATCCCAGCCGCCGTTGGCGTCGACCCGGATCCGCCCGTCCGCGCCGAGCGCGTCGCGCACCGCCGCGACCCGCTCGACATCCTCGGCCGGCGCCTGGCCCTGCTCGGCCACCTTCACCTTCGCGGTGCGGCAGCCCGACCCGGCGACGATCTCACGGGCGCGCTCTGGCGCGACGGCGGGCACGGTCACGTTCACCGGCACCCGGTCCCTGACGGGTTCTGGCCACGGGACCGTCGCCGACTCGATCGCGCTGGCCAGCCAGCGCGCCGCTTCCCGCGGCCCGTACTCGGCGAACGGCGAGAACTCCCCCCACCCGGCCGGCCCCTCGATGAGCGCCCCTTCCCGCACGGTGATCCCGCGGAACTTCGTCCGCATCGGAATCGCGAACGCCCGCAGTGTGCCGAGCAGATCGGACAGCTCCATCACGGGCGGCGGGGGAACTTCGCGAAGTCGGGGGTCCGCTTTTCCTTGTAGGCGTCGCGGCCCTCCTGGGCCTCCTCGCTCATGTAGTACAGCAGCGTCGCGTCGCCCGCGAACTGCTGCATGCCCGCCGCCCCGTCGGTCACCGCGTTCAGCGCGCCCTTGAGCATCCGCAGCGCCAGCGGCGACTTCGCCAGCAGCTCCTCGCACCAGCGCAGCGTCTCGGCCTCCAGGTCCGCCAGCGGCACGACCGCGTTCACCAGGCCCATCGCCAGGGCCTCGGCCGCGGTGTACTGACGGCACAGGTACCACATCTCGCGCGCCTTCTTCAGGCCCACGGTCTGCGCGAGCAGCCAGGAGCCGTACCCGCCGTCGAACGACCCGACCTTCGGCCCGGTCTGCCCGAAGACCGCGTTGTCCGCGGCGATCGTCAGGTCGCAGCACACGTGCAGCACGTGGCCGCCGCCGATCGCGTAGCCGGCCACCATCGCGATCACCGGCTTGGGGGT
>JASHPP010000604.1 GCA_030038035.1 Trebonia sp. | reverse complement strand
CCTGGGCGGGTCCGGCCGGCGCGCCCCCGGGCGGCGGCTGCTCGTGCGGGTCTTCGCGGTCGCCTCGGTGACGACCGCGGTGCTGTCGCTCGACGCCACCGTGGTCCTGCTGACCCCGGTGGTGCTCGCCGCGGCCGCGCGGACCGGTGTGCGGGCGCGGCCGCACGCCTACGCCTGCGGCCACCTGGCGAACTCGGCGTCGCTGCTGCTGCCGGTCTCCAACCTGACGAACCTGCTGGCGTTCGCGGTCTGCGGGGTGTCGTTCGGCGAGTTCGGGGCGCTGATGGCGCTGCCCTGGCTGGCCGCCATCGGGGTGGAGTACGCGGTGCTGCGGCGGTTCTTCGCGGCGGACCTGGACGCTCGCGGACCCGGCGGGACCGGGCCCGCGTCCGCTGCCGCCGCCGCGTCCGCTTCCGGT
This sequence comes from Trebonia sp., assembly GCA_030038035.1. Next base: position 3,919 of record JASHPP010000604.1, on the reverse strand, counting down.
TCCGGTTCCGGTTCCGGTTCCGCTTCCGACGGCGTGCCCGGCATGCCGGTCTTCACGCTGGTCGTCGTCGCGCTGACGCTCGGCGGGTTCGTGATCGCCTCGGCGGCGGGCGCGAACCCGGCCTGGGCGGCGCTCGGCGGCGCGCTGGTGCTGGCCGTCCGCGCGCTGGCGCGGGGGGAGACGACGGCCGCCGCGATCGCGCGCAGCGCGGACGTGCCGTTCCTGCTGTTCGTCCTGGCGCTGGGAGTGGTGGTCGCGGCGGTCGTGGACAACGGGCTCGGGTCGGCGCTGCGCCCGGTGCTGCCGGCCGGGACGTCGCTGCCCGCCCTGCTGGTGATCGCGGCGCTTGCGGCGGCGCTCGCCAGCGTCGTCAACAACCTGCCCGCGGTCCTCGTGCTGCTGCCGCTGGCGGCCCCGGCGGGTACCGGCGCGGTCCTGGCGGTCCTGCTCGGCGTCAACATCGGCCCGAACCTCACCTACACAGGCTCGCTGGCCACGCTGCTGTGGCGGCGGGTGCTGCGCGCCGCCCACGGTCCGGACGTCGCGTTGGGTGAGTTCACGCGGCTCGGGGTGCTGACCGTTCTCCCGGCCATTGTGTTCTCGGTGGTGGCCCTGTGGCTGGGCTTGCACGCCGCCTGACGTCGGTCGCCTACAACAAGGCCGCCGGGGTGGCCGGCGTGAGCCAGTGGGTGCTCACCCGGGCGGAGCGCGCGGCCAGGCGGGTGGCCAGGTCGGTGGCGGCGGCGGCCACGGCCTGGCCGAAGTTCGGCGCGTCCGTCGTCTCGAGCAGGAACACGATGCGGGTGCTGTCCGCGGTGACTTTGGTGCGGTCGGCGTCCCTGTGGTTCCAGTGCCTGGTCAGCACGGACTTCGCGTCCGTGTAGATGACCTCGCCCGGACGGGGGTGCTCGGTCACGCCGGGCTCGCCGAGCGGGGTGAAGTCCTCGTCGCCGGCCGCGAAGCGGACCGTGATGTCCCCGGTCACCGCGTCCAGGTCGAACGCGCCCGCGGGCACGCCGTGGGTGACCGAGACGAGGTTGTAGCAGTCCACGGCGGCGCTGATCCTGGGCAGCCGACCGGTGCGGGCCAGCCGGCGGCGGAGCGCGTCGACGCTCGGCCGCTCCCGCTTGGGGTTGGTGCCGAACGCCCGGTACGCCGCGTGCCAGGCCGCGATATGCGGATCGGCGGCGGCGACCGCGGGCGCCTGCCCCGCCGCCGCGGACTCCTCAAGGGCCGCCAGCGCGGCGTCCACCTCGGGCCACGGGCCGTGGCCCGCGAAGCCGCCGGCCACGATCGCCGCTATCCGGAAGCTGGCGAACGCCGCGCACACCCCGTCGCTGACCCGCAGCTGCGTCATCGGGCCAGCGCGTCAGGCGGCCGAGCGCGAATCGTGCGGGCGGCGGCGGTTGGCGGGGTCGGTGATCGTCGGGGGCAGCCACCCGGCGTCGGGGGCATTGAGCGTCACGCCAGGTGCGACGATCTTGTCGATCTCGTCGAGCACGTCGTCGGAGAGCGCGACGGTCGCGCCGGCCAGCAGGTCGGTGAGCTGGTCGATGGTGCGCGGGCCGATGATCACCGAGGTGACGGCGGGGTTGGCTGACGCGAACGCCAGCGCGAGATGGGTCAGCGAGTGGCCCGCGTCCGCGGCGAGCTTGATCAGGTCCTCCACGGCGGCGAGCTTGGCCTGGTTGCCCGGCAGCGACTGGTCGAACCGCACCGGCAGGCGCGCGGCCCGGTGCCCGGTCATGTCGACCCCGGTCTCGGCGCGGTACTTCCCTGTCAGCCACCCGGCCGCGAGCGGGCTCCAGGTGATCACGCCCATGCCGTACCGCTGGCAGGTAGGCAGCACGGCGGTCTCGATGCCGCGCGCGAAGATCGAATACGGCGGCTGCTCGCAGCGGAACCGGACGTAGCCGCGCCGTTCGGCCACCCACTGCGCCTCGACGATCTGCTCCGCGGGGAACGCCGACGATCCGATCGCGCGGACCTTGCCGCTATGGGTCAGGTCCGACAGCGCCGACAGCGTCTCCTCGATGTCGGTGTCCAGGTCCGGCCGGTGGATCTGGTACAGGTCGATGTAGTCAGTCCGCAGCCGCCGCAGGCTGTTTTCCGCTTCGCGGACGATCCACCTGCGGGAGTTGCCGCGGGCGTTCGGGTCCGCGCTCATCGGGAAGTGCACCTTGGTGGCGAGGACCACCTCGTCGCGGCGACCGCGCAGCGCCTCGCCGACTATCTCCTCGGACTCACCGCCCGAGTACGCGTCGGCGGTGTCGATGAAGTTGACGCCGCCCTCGAGCGCCGCGTGGATGACCTCGATGCTCTCCCCGTGGTCCGGGTTGCCCCACTGGCCGAACATCATCGCGCCCAGGCAGTACGCGCTCACCTTGATCCCGGTGCCGCCGAGTGTCCGCATCCGCATGCCAGTCCCGCCTTCCGTCGCGCTGGTTACCTCGGACACCAATTCTCCCGTGGCCGTGCGTCGCCCGCGACCGGGGAGTAAGCGAAGTAGTAACGCCAGTGGCTCCTGGGATCGGTGGTGCCGAGCCGGAGGCCGGGCTGTCAGGAGGCAACTGGGCCGTTGGCGCACCTGGCCCGATAGAGCTGGGGCGTTGGCGCAATTGGCCCAGAACGCGGCACGGCGGAGCGCGCGAAAGGGGGTCTATTGCTTGACTAGGACAAGGATTATTGTTGACTTAGGCAAGCAATAGACTAGGGAGGGCCATGGGCGCCGTTACCGACGAGACCCGGCCGGACCACGTGGCGGCGGTCCGCGCGTTCAACCGCTTCTATACCAACGTGATCGGGCTGCTGCACGGCATGTACCTGGACATGCCGTACTCGCTCACCGAGGCGAGGCTGCTGTTCGAGATGGCGCGGGCGGATGTCACGGCAGTGGCCGACCTGCGTCGCACGCTCGACATCGACGCCGGCTACCTGAGCCGGGTGCTCGCCCGCTTCGAGAAGGACGGGCTTGTGATCAGGCAGCGCTCTGGCGGCGACGGGCGCCGCCAGGACATCGCGCTGACCGGCGCAGGACGGGCCGCGGCGGCCGAACTCGACGCGCGCTCGGCCAGGCAGATCGGCGAGCTGCTGGCGGGAGTGGACCGGCGCAGGCTGGTTGACGCCATGCGGGAGATCGGCGACCTGCTCGGGGAGCGGCGGACGCGCGCGGTGGTGCTGCGGCCGCCCGCGGTCGGCGACCTCGGCTGGGTGCTGCAGCGGCACGGCGCGGTCTACGCGGAGGAGTTCGGCTGGAACAGCGAGTTCGAGGCGTGGGTCGCCCGGATCGTCGCCGATTACCTGCGGGCCGGGGACACGCCGCGCCGCGCTGGCTGGATCGCGGAGGTGGACGGCGTGCCGGCCGGGTCGGTGTTCTGCGTGCCTGAGGACGACGCCACGGCGCGGCTGCGGATGCTGCTCGTGGAACGCTGGGCCCGCGGCCTCGGGATCGGCAGCCGGCTGGTCGATGAGGTGCTGCGGTTCGCCCGCCGGGCTGGCTATGCGCGGATCGTCCTTTCCACGTACGACGTCCTGGTCAGCGCCAGGCGGATCTACGCGGCGGCCGGCTTCACGCTGGTGAGCCAGGAGCGGGAGCGCGCGTTCGGGCACGAGCTGACCGCGCAGACGTGGGCCCGCGACCTGTAGCACACGCCAGCCGGCCGACCGGGGGCTTCCCGGTCGGCCGGCTTTTCTGGAGTGGTATTCGTAGGCGTGTGCGCCGCTGGCCTTAGGCGGTGGCGCCCGCCTCGTGGCCGGCGTCCTTGATCTGCTCGATCGCCGGGCCGAACACGGTGGCGCCTGGGCGCTCGCGGCGGATCCGGGCGAACCCGAAGACCCCGGCCAGGAAGGACACGGTGCCCAGGCCGAACAGCACCAGCGAGACGATGTAGGTGATCTGGGAGACCTTCCACCAGCCGTA